>CAZMSS010000096.1:2799-10068 GCA_964568965.1 uncultured Verrucomicrobiota bacterium
CAACCGCGCCCAGCGCACCTTTGTGGACACCATTTAACCATGACTGAGCCAGCCATATCCGTCAGGGGTCTTTCCAAGCGCTACCGCCTGGGGGCCATCACCCGCCATACCCTTCGCGATGAGATTACCTATCTGTACCACAAGCTGCGGGGACGTAATGCTGCGGAGCATATGGGAAAAATCAAAAACCAAGCCCCCCCCTCACCGGCCAAACCCGTTGACGTGGAACGCTCCCCGGATTTCTGGGCGCTCAAGGACGTTTCTTTCGAGGTGCAGCCCGGGGAAATCATCGGGATTGTCGGCGGCAATGGCGCGGGGAAATCCACGCTCCTGAAGATACTCAGCCGGATCACTGAGCCGACTGAGGGCGAAGCGTTCATCAATGGCCGGGTTGGCTCCCTGCTCGAAGTGGGCACGGGGTTCCATCCTGAACTCACCGGCCGTGAAAACATATTCATGAGCGGCACCATCCAGGGAATGAAGCGGGCTGAAATCATCAGGAAATTCGACGAGATTGTCGCCTTTTCCGAAATCGGCCAGTTTCTGGACACCCCGGTAAAGCGCTATTCGTCAGGCATGTTTGTCAGGCTGGCCTTTGCCGTCGCGGCCCATCTGGATCCTGAAATCCTGATCGTGGACGAGGTGCTGGCCGTCGGGGATGCGGCCTTCCAGAAGAAATGCCTCGGGAAAATGGGTGATGTTGCCAAACAGGGGCGTACGATTCTTTTTGTCAGTCACAACATGGCAGCCGTCGAAAACCTATGCACACACGCCCTGTGGCTGGAGCACGGTCAAGTTCGGAATATCGGGGATACAACGACCATCGTGGACCAATACCTGAACCATTTTCAGAGCGCGTCCCGAACCGTGACTCTCAGGGATCGACAGGATCGACAGGGTTCAGGCAAAGCTCGAATCGTGGATTTCTATGTCACGAATGAACAGGGCAATAAACAAAACCTGCTCCGGCCCGGCGAAACCTATCAATTCCATCTCATCTGCGAATTGGATCAGGCGACCCACGACATCCCGCGGGTCACCGCCAGTATCGGCCTGACAGATCACCGGAGTGAAACGATTATGCTCCTTCACTCCAATTTCACCCATGAGACGATCACCTTCTCCGGAAAACTTAATCACCTCACGTGCACGGTCCATGACTTCAATGTCGCTGAAGGACTCTACCACGCGACCCTGGCATTGGGGTTTGCCAACATCTCACTTCTGGATCAGGTTATAAATGCCGCTGAAATTACAGTCGAGGGGGGGGATTTCTTCGGCACGGGTTCCAAAGGGTGTCCGACCTTGTGTAAAACTCTGACACGGGCAACCTGGAAACAATCCTGACCATGAGTGCTCACCATCTCAATGACGGCCGGGAACACTCACCCTCTCCGCCGCATGCAGAGGGATAAAGACGGTTATCATGAATCTACTTCATTTTTCAAACTCGGACATTCGCGGCGGCGCGGCACAGGCCACATACCAGCTGCATAGCATGCTCCGGGAGGCAGGGCACAGGTCCGTTCTGGCGGTCCGGCGCAAGGACTCGGCGGATCCCGATGTGGTGCGGATCGGAACCCGATCACTGGGTGGAGCCAACTGGTCGGAACGGCTTGAACGCAGCCGGGCATGGCTAACGGGCGGCTACTCGGCGGCACCCGTCCCCTTCCGCAACTTCAACTGTAATCTCGCACCAGTACCCGACCTGTACGCCGCCCTGAACGCGATGCCGCGTCCGGATATCATTTTCCTTCATTGGATCAACGAACTGCTCACGGTTGCCGACATCCGGCGGCTGGCACGCCGGGCGGGTTGTCCCCTTGTCTGGGTCCTGATGGATCTGGAGCCCATTGCGGGCGGATGCCATTATCCAGGCGACTGCACCCGATTTCGGGAGGTCTGCCACCACTGTCCTCAATTGAAAGTCAACGGCCCAAAGGACCGCTCTTGGCAAAACTGGCGGGAGAAGCGCCGTCAACTGGCGGATTTGCCGATCACGTTCCTCGCCCCAACCGGCTGGGCAACCCGGCATCTGGCCGAGAGCAGTCTCTTTGGCGGGCATCGCCGCGTGCAGATTCCCTTGCCGGTCTCGCCCTCCATGAAACCCCTGGACCGGAATCTGGCACGACAAGTACTCACCCTTCCAGCTGACAAGAAAATCATTCTCGTTGGCAGCCACAACTTACAGGATCCCCGCAAGGGAATGGACCGTCTGATAAAGGCCGCACACCTCATCGCAGCAAGGAAAACAGCTGCTGACGCCCCGGCATTCGAGAAGAATGACATCCTCTTTTTACTGATGGGCAACAATACCCGCGCCCTGGCAGCCGAGCTCCCCTTCCCTACGCGGAACATGGGCTATGTCCATAGCGAGATTGAACTCGCCCTGGCCTATCAGGCGGCTGATGTGTTTGCCTCACCTTCCCTGGAGGATGCAGGGCCTATGATGGTCTCCCAGTCCATGCAATGCGGAACACCCGTGGTGGCGTTTGACATGGGCATTGCCCCCGAGCTGATCACATCAGGGGAAAACGGGTATATCGCCAGGCTCGGGGATGCCGCAGACTTAGCTCTCGGACTTGAGACGATGCTGGCCGGGGACGGTTCCGTGGGGCGGCGCGCCGCCGATGTGGCGTCCCATCATCATGACCCGCGCCGCATCGCCCCGCTGTACGCGGATCTTCTGGACGACTTGACCCGGCGCCCCGAGGGACCCTGCGGATCATGAGTGATGCACCATACCGCCTGCTGGACTGGGACAGCCAATGGTTCGGATTCCCCATCGGGCGGGCTGACCTTCCGGAAATCACGCCCACCTCAGCCTTGGAAGTGGATGCGTGGGCACGAGCCGGGGGACTCCGGTGTGTCTATGTTTTTACCCGGAATTCAACGCCGGAATCCCCCCCTGCCGGGTTCACGTTCATGGATAGCAGGGTGGAGTATGAACTCGCCCCCCGTGACCTGGCGGAAGGGCCGATCGATCCCGAAGCCTCCATGCAGCCGGGGGAAGAGGACGCCGTGCATGCGCTTGCCCGCCGACTTTTCACAGAGACACGCTTTTCAAGGGATGCGGGATTCCCTCCCGACCGTGTCAGCGAGCTCTATGCCGAATGGGTCCGTAAAGACAGCACGGGATGCATTCCGGGCTGCCTGGTCACACGGTCCGGCAATACTATCAGTGGATTTGTAACGGGACGGACGGATCCGGCCGATGCCTCACGGGGTTCGATCGGCCTTCTCGGCGTCGCGGAATCACGGCGCGGCCAGGGCTTGGGCTCTCGCCTGCTGGACCAGGTGTGCCGCGTCTTCGTGGCAAACGGGGTAAAAACCATTAGCGTTGTCACCCAGGAAACGAATACTGCCGCGTGCCGCCTTTATGGACACCGGGGCCGCGTCGTAGCGCGGGGATACTGGTACCATCGTTGGTATTGACGGGGCGAACTCAACAGAAGCGGAAAACCATGGCTTATCGAATTCCCTTTAACAAGCCGTTCATCGCCGGTAATGAGATGTCTTATATCCGCCAGGCGGTAGAGGGCGGCCAACTGGCCGGCGACGGGCCGTTCACCCGCCAATGCCACACCTGGCTGGAAAAGAACCTGGCATGCCCGATGGCCCTCCTCACGCAATCCGGCACCGCGGCACTGGAAATGGCCGCCATTCTGGCTGACATCCAGCCGGGAGACGAGGTCATCATGCCCTCGTTCACCTTCGTATCCACCGCAAATGCCTTCGTTTTGCGGGGCGGGATCCCCGTGTTTGTCGACATTCGCCCCGACACGCTGAATCTTGACGAAACGCGGATTGAGGCCGCCATGACGCCGAAAACCAAGGCTGTTGTCCCCGTGCACTATGCCGGCGTTCCCTGCGAAATGGCTCCCATTATGGACCTGGCCAAACGCCGCGGCGTGTGGGTGATCGAAGACGCCGCCCAGGCCCTCCTTTCAACCTATCACGGGCGCGCGCTGGGAACCCTTGGCGACCTCGGGTGTGTCAGCTTCCATGAAACCAAGAACATCATCAGCGGCGAGGGTGGCGCCCTTCTTGTCAATCGGCAGGATTGCATGGAACGGGCCGAAGTCATCCGGGAAAAAGGCACCAACCGCAAGCGCTTCCTGCGCGGCGACGTGGACAAGTACACCTGGGTCGACATCGGTTCCTCCTACCTGCCCAGCGAACTCACGGCGGCTTTCCTGCTCGCGCAGTTCGAACGGGCGGAGGAAATCATCCAGCGCCGCTGCCAGATCTGCGACCGTTATGGCGCGGGTCTTCAGGATCTTGCACGACGGGGATGCGTGACTCTGCCCTTCAGCTCGCGCGAGACAGGGTCGAATGGACACCTGTATTATCTGATCACCCGCTCGCCCGCGGAACGCCAGGAGCTGCTTAACTACCTGCGCGAACGGGGAATACTGGCCGTCTTTCACTATGTCCCCCTGCACTCGTCCCCCGCGGGGCAGCAGTTTGGCCGCACCAGCGGCACAGTGCCCGTCACCGACCGGGTCAGTTCCTGCCTGTTGCGCCTGCCGCTCTATTATAAGATGACTCCCCCGGAAACCGACGAGGTGATCGATCACATCACCCGATTCTATGCGACCCGGGCCTGATTCCCGGAACCATCACCCCACCCGCCCATGAAGCTTTCCATCATTACCGTTAACCTGAACAAAGCCGACGGCTTGAAGCAGACCCTTGAAAGCGTGGCCAACCAAACTTTTCGCGACATTGAATTCATTGTCATTGATGGAGGCAGCACGGATGGCAGCCTTGCTGTGATTGACTCCTATGCCGACACGATCACCCGCTGGGTATCAGAACCCGACACCGGAATCTACAACGCCATGAACAAGGGGCTAAGCCTGGCCCATGGCGAGTATGTTCAATTCCTCAATAGCGGCGACCGGCTGGTGTCCCCCGATATCCTTCACCGCATCTTTGAAGCAGGAGATTATCGCGAAGACTTATTGTATGGAAACAGCCTGAGGCCGGATTCCGCAGGCGGATTCAAGGAGCTTACACAGCCCGGGGAACTGACCCTGGCCTGTTTTTTCAAAATGGGAATCTGCCACCAGACGATCTTCTACAAAAGGGAGCTTTTCGAGACACTCGGCTCTTACGACGAAAGCCTCAGGATTGCAGCCGACTGGGACTTTAACCTGAAGGTTCTTCTGGCCCGCCGTTCGACGCGCCACCTCCCCTTCCCTGTATGCCTTTATGAGGGTAAGGGGATCAGCTCTGTTCAGACCGAGCTGTCGGCCCTGGAAAAGAAGATGGTGATGACGCGCCGGCTTCCCGATGCTGTCTACCGGGACTACCTGAGACTGCAGGAGCTTGAGAAGGAATGCGCCCGGCTGAAGCAATACGAGGACTGGGCCCTACAGATCCGGACCCGCAATCCGTTGATGAACCTTGCGATGGTGGCACGCTGGGCCTGGCTCAAGTTAAGCCACAGGAGGAACGATCCATCATGAAAGTCCTCTTTGCCTTCAACCAGGATCTCAACCCGTATGTCAATGTCGTGATGAATGGCCTGGCACAAGCCGGCTGCCCCGTGGAGTCAGGCACGGACAAATTCTGGAACGCGGCACTCTTTGACCACGATATCGTGCACATCCAGTGGCCGGAAACCCTGTTTGACTGGAGGGTTCCTACCCCCATTGAACTGCTGTTCCTCGGGCAGCGGCTCAAGGACATCAAGCGCCGGGCCAAACTGGTCTACACCCGCCACAACGAGGTTTCGCACCACGCCAATGCGGCCAATGCCGCTGTCCTGGGGGAACTGTACGGGCTAGTCGAGTCGGAATGTGATGTAATGATTCACCTCGCCGAAGCCAGCCGCAGCGCCTGCCTCCAGAAGCCCGGACTGCGCGACAAGGTCCATGTCGTGATCCCCATTCCGGCCTATGATGAGTTGTATGCGCCCTATGCGGGGCTCGACCAGGCGCAGGCAAGGCACCGGCTGGGCATCCCGTTGAACCGCAAGATTATCCTCGCATTCGGCAATTTCAGGCATGACCGGGAGCAGACACTGGTGGCTAACGCATTTCTCGCCCTGAACAACCGCCGCGTCCATCTGCTGGCGCCCAAGTGGCATAAGTCCCGGGACTACGCCTTCGATCCCCGGCATCCCATGCTATTCCTGCGCAGCCTCCGCAAGGCTGCCTGGGGATGGTCGCACCGGATGGACCTCGGGGCAAAGAAGAGCGTATCGGACGAAGAAGTCGCACTCTATTTCGCCGCCGCAGATGTGGTTTTCATCCAGAGGGTGGACGACCTGAATTCAGGGAACATCCCCATGGCTTTTCTCTTCAAGAAAGTTGCAGTCGGCCCCGATTCAGGCAACATCGGCGAGTTGCTTGTGTCCACGGGTAATCCCGTTTTCAAATCGCAGGATCCCGCGGCGCCAGGCCGCGCCCTCAAACAGGCTCTGGAGCTGTCGAATGGGGATCAGGGTGTAAAGAACTATAACTTTGCCATGGAGCATTGGACCTCCAGGCAAATCGGCGCCGCCCATGCGGCGCTGTATCAGACACTCGCCCGGTCCGCGTAATCAGGCATACACGCTCACATCATGCGGCAATTCCGTCAAACAGTGGCACGACTTCCCGGGATGGGAGCTCTTCATCGAACGGCCCACACCGCGGCCATAAACACGGCAGGGTTCATCGCCCGCGTCAGGCTGGGCCTTACCCGCTTCTTCTTCAATTTCGTCTGGGAGGCCCGAATCCGTCGCCTCTCCAGAAGGAGGCACGCGCCCCCCCTCGCCAAACCCGTCATCCATCTTTACGCCATATGCTGGAACGAGGAAGCGATCCTGCCCTACTTCATGGATCACTATTCCGGGTTTGTGGAGCAATTCTTCATCTACGACAACATGTCAACGGACGGCACCCTCGCCTTGCTCGCCCAATACAAAAATGCGACCGTTATTCCCTACGACACGGGTAACACCTACAATGATGCCGTGTTTCTGGACATCAAAAACCATGCCTGGAAACGATCCCGGGGCATTGCCGACTTTGTGATTGTGTGCGATATGGACGAGTGCCTGTACCACCCGGAAATGCCCGCGCTCCTTCATCTCCTGCACACGCACCACTATACCGTCGCCAAGCCTCATGGGTATAACATGACCAGCGCCTCTCTCCCCCCCTTCGACGGCACCCAGAAGATCACAAGCCTGATCCGCGCCGGGGTCGACGCCAAAAAGAACTATTCCAAAACCATCCTGTTCAGCCCCACCCTCGACGAGATCAATTTCACGAC
>CAZMSS010000097.1:0-9952 GCA_964568965.1 uncultured Verrucomicrobiota bacterium
ACTATGCAGAATCGGTCATGGGAACACAAGGAGATTTTGCAGGGCTGTCGAGGCGGGCGTCCCCGGCCCGGCGCGCGACATTTAAGAGCAGCTCAAAACAAGTAATTAGATATTGCGTTAGCTAATACTAACTGTTATATGCATCCGGAAATGGCGCGATGCCCGTGCGGGCGTGCAGCCGTTCAGTAACATCATAAGGGAGACTGTGATAATGAAGAAGCTCTGGTTGGTAGGCATGACCGTTGTGGCGATGGCGGCGATGGGGGTCCAGGCAGGCGATACGCCGGACAAGACGGTTCAAAAGGAAAAAAGCGCGGACAAGGAGCTGGTGCTTCAGGAGATGACCCTCACGGGAACGGTTACGAAGATGGAGAAGAAAAAGAAGGACGGGACCCCTATGATGACATGGTTCCGGCTGGTGGATGACTCCGGCAATGAAGTCGGTCTGCCCAAGGGGAAAATCGAGGAATATGTCGGCAGCAAGGTCAAGGTGACCGGGCAGGGTTACACGCTTGAGAAGAAGCACAAAAGCATGAGGACGTTCAAAACGATCACGTCGATTGAGAAATTGGAAGGAGCAGCGGCGGAAGCCCCCGCGAAGTAAGGGAGTCAGAGTCCTGGGTGCCCTCTCCTGCATAGGAGGGGGCTTTTTTTATGCCCGGTGACAGGCTGCCTGATGACGATCCCCTGTCACCTTTAACTCCGGGACTTCCGTGCGGCAACGGTCCATGACATGGGGGCACCGGTCGGCGAATGCACAGGCAGGAGCTCCGTCCTGAAGCACGGCCTGGGGCTGAGGCCCTGCAACACGGGGCGCTTCGGAAATCGACACGTCATCCGGATCAGGAACCGAGGATTTCAGGAGCTGGGTATAGGGGTGAGCGGGATTACTGAAGACGGCCCGCGTCGGCCCCTCCTCCACGACCCGTCCCTTATACATGATGAGAACCCGGTCACAGACATAGTTCACCACGGCCAGATCATGCGCCACGAGAATGACGGCCATCCGCCGTGATTCGCTTAAATCACGGATCAGGTTGAGAATCTGGGCCTGGACGGAGACATCAAGCGCCGAGACCGGTTCATCGGCCACCAGCAGCACCGGATTAAGGGCCAGTGCCCGAGCAATTCCGATGCGCTGGCGCTGGCCGCCGCTGAACTCATGGGGGTACCGCCCCAGATAGCCTGCATCCAGACCGACCTGCCCCAGAAGGGCCGCAACCCGTTCAGGACGCTCCGCCCGTGATGCCAACCGATGAACGGCCAGTACTTCGGAAAGGGATGCGCTGACGGTCATTCGCGGGTTCAAGGATCCAAGAGGATCCTGAAAAATCATCTGGGCACTTCGCCTGAAGGACTCCAGTGCCGTGCCCTTCAAGCCGTGAACCGCCTTGCCCCGGAATAACACTCCCCCCCCTGACAGCGGCTCGATGCCGAGCAATGCCTTGCCCAGCGTGGTCTTGCCGGAACCGCTTTCCCCGACAATACCCACCCGTTCCCCCTCGTTAACAACGAGGTTGACCCCGTCCACGGCCGCCCAAAGGCAGGACTGACCGCGGGCGTCATGACCCTGGTATCGGACGGTTATCGAACTTGCTTCCAGTAGTGGCATCGCACGTCATGTCCTTCCTCTACACGTTCAAGCCCAGGTTCAGCCGATCTGCACAGCTCTCCTGCCATCGGGCATCGCGGGTTGAACCGGCATCCCGGAGGCAAGCGGGCCGGATGCGGCACAGTTCCGTCGATGCCCACCATCCGGTCAACCGGCTTGTTCAGGCGTGGCACTGCCGCCAGCAGTCCCTTTGTATAGGGATGCGCAGGGCTTTTCAACACACTCATGACAGGCCCTGCTTCCATCACCCGGCCGGCGTACATCACGTAGACCCGGGAGGCATTACGCGCCACAAGCCCCAGGTTATGGGTAATCAGCAGCACAGCCATTTTCAGCTCGGACTGCAGGTCATTCAGGAGATTGAAGATCTGGGCCTGGATGGTGACGTCCAGGGCGGTCGTCGGCTCGTCGGCCACCAGCAACCGGGGGTGACATGCCAGCGCCATGGCGATCATCACGCGCTGCTGCATTCCCCCGCTGAATTGATGGGGATAGGCCCTGCGCCGCGTCTCCGGATTTGGAAGTCCCACGAGCTTCATGAGCCTGATGACCTCATCATTCACATTTGCGACCTTGCGATGCCGCCGGATGACCTCGGCAATCTGATCCCCCACCCGCTTGACGGGGTTAAGGGCTGCCGTCGGATCCTGGAAGATGTAGGCGAGCGTGGCGCCGCGCAACTTCCGCAGTTCGGGCTCCGATAGTCCCAGGATATCTGATCCGGAAACCTGGATGCGCCCGGTGATCGACAATCCCGGTCCCGATACGAGCCGGGCCAACGCCAGCGAGGTCAGGCTCTTCCCGCAGCCGCTCTCCCCCACCAGCGCCACGGTCTCATTCTCGTTCACCACAAGGTCGATGCCATCCACCGCTCTGATGACGCCCTCGCCGGACGAGAAGTGAATCTTCAAGCCGGAGACATTGAGGACAGGAGAAGTCATGACATCTGATCCCGTTGTGCTCATTCTGGTCAGAACGGGAGGCCGTTTCCCGGTTCATCATTCTTTTCCGAAGGCGTCTCGTCGCGCTCCTCGAAGGGTTCGGCGATGACTGTATCCCCCTCCTTCACGAGGATTTCAATCCGCCGCTCGACTTGATTGAGCTTGGTGGAACACACTTTCACAAGCCCCTGTCCCTCCTCGAAGCGTGACATCATGTCCTCGAGGCTCAGCTTGCCGCTTTCCATTTCCTCCACGATGGTCTCCAACCGTCCAAGGGCTTTTTCAAAGCTGATTTCGTCGGTCTTGGCACCCGGTTCTTCTGTCTTCTTTTTACTCATGGATCACCTCTGATTTGAATTCCCCGTTCCCCACCCGCGTGAGGACCTTTTCGCCGGCTTTAACTTCCCCGGCATTCCGCACTGCGCGGCCGTCAGCCTTCAAGGTAATGCTGTATCCTCGCTTCAGAACAGCCAGCGGATTATAGGCCGCCAGTTGCCGTTCCAGGCTCCTGGCCTGTTGGACCCGCATTGCAAATACCATTTTCAAGGCCTGCGTCATGCGCCCTGAAAGATCGTCGGACTGTTGCTGTCCCTCCCGGAATTGCCGTTCAAGAGAATGGCGCAACTGTCCCTTGAGGCGGGCGATTTTCTGCCGGTAGACGCGGGCGGCGTTACCCGGCTCCCGGAAGACATAACTGCGAGCCGCGGCATTAAACCGGCCCCGCACCTCGAGCAGGGAATGCTTAAGCAGCTGCGTCATCACGGATGACTGCTGCTTCAGGGCCATCAGGAACTGATCCTTGCGCCCCACCACGATTTCCGCGGCGGCGGACGGTGTGGGAGCGCGGACATCGGCGACAAAATCACAAATGGTGAAGTCGGTCTCGTGTCCCACGGCTGAGATCACCGGGATATCGGAGCGCGCTATGGCGCGTGCCACAACCTCCTCGTTGAAACACCACAAGTCCTCAAGGCTGCCCCCGCCGCGCCCCACGATCATCACGTCAATGCCGCCCTGCCGGTTGAGCAGGTCGATCGCCGCCGCAACCTCCATGGCGGCGCCGTCGCCCTGGACCCGTGCGGGGGCAATCACCACATGCAGATTCGGGAAGCGGCGCCGGAGGACGTTGAGGATATCACGGATGGCGGCACCCGTCGGGGAGGTCACCACCCCGATATGCCGGGGCAGCATGGGGAGCTTCCGTTTCCGGTCAACTTCAAACAGGCCCTCTTCCGCCAGCTTTTTCTTCAACGCCTCGAATGCGGCCTGCAGCGAGCCTTTTCCGCCTTCCTCCATCCGTTTGACGACGATCTGGTAGCTGCCATCGCGTTCATAGACGGTGAGGGATCCATAGGCCCGGATGCGCATGCCGTCCCGGGGCACAAACGGCAGGCCCCGCATATCGCTGCGCCAGATCACAGCGCGTATCTGGGCCGTTTCATCCTTGATGGTGAAGTAGACGTGTCCGGAGGGCGGTTGCCTGACATTGGAGAGTTCGCCCTCGAGGCAGACAGCCCCCAGATGCCCCTCAATTAGCGCCCTGATCTGCTTCGTCAGCTCAGTGACGGAGAAGACGCGGATTTCTCCGCTCCCTGACTGGTATCGGCTCATTTCGGTTGATCCAGAAACTCCCTGACTCGCGTAATCCTGCGGGCCTTGCCGGTGGTTTCGTCGACATCAATGAGAACCCCCTCCAGCGCCACATTCGTCTCCGCGATCTCGAATTTGGACGGCATGCCCGTGAGGAATTTCCCCATCACGGAGGGATAATCCCGGCCGATGATCGAATCCTTCGGCCCGGTCATTCCCAAGTCGGTAATATAGGCGGTCTTCTTGGGCATGATGATTTCATCCGATGTCTGCACATGAGTATGGGTCCCCACAACTGCGCTGACCCGTCCATCCAGATGCCGTCCCATGGCAACTTTTTCCGATGTCGCTTCGGCATGCATGTCCACCAGGATGACCTTGCCCATGTTGGGCTCCTTGGCCAGCAGGGCGTCCACGGCTCTAAACGGGCAATCCATGGGCGGCATGAAAACCCGGCCGATGAGGTTGATGACGGTGACCCTGCCTTTAGGGGTATCCACCGTCACAATACCGCGCCCCGGGCATGCGGGCGCGAAATTGGCGGGCCTGATAAGCCGTTTTTCGATATCCAGATATTGGGCGATCTCCTTCTGGTCCCAGGTATGATCGCCCAGCGTCACCACATCCGCCCCCGCGTCGAATAATTCCCCGGCGATTCCCCGGGTAATCCCCTTCCCCCCCGCGGAATTCTCGGCGTTGGCCACCACCACATCCACGGCGCCGCGTCCCTTCATCTGGCCCACAACCCGCGCAAAAATCTTGCGCCCCGGGGCGCCCACCATGTCTCCAACCATCAGGATATTCATCGGGCATACTCCACACAACGGGTTTCCCTGACCACCATCACCTTGATCTGGCCGGGGTATTGCATCTCGCCTTCGATTTTCTTGCAGATATTCCGTGCAAGCGACATGGCGTCATGATCATTCACTTTTTCCGGTTGCACGACCACCCTCATCTCGCGCCCCGCCTGAATGGCATAACTCTTGTCAACGCCCGGGAAACTGTTGGCGATGCCCTCCAGTTTTTCGAGCCGCTTCACATAGATATCCGTGGTCTCGGAGCGGGCTCCGGGCCGGGACGCCGAGATGGCGTCACCTGCGGCGGCCAGGATGGCGTAAAGACTCTCGGAGGGCACTTCCTCATGGTGGGCGGCAACGGCGTTGATAACCACCGCGGTCTCGCCGAGGCGTCGCAGGAAATCGCCGCCGATCTTGGCGTGGCTTCCCTCGATGTCATGATCAAGCGCCTTGCCGATGTCGTGCAGGAGCCCGATCCGCTTTGCCAGCGAGACATCGAGCCCCAACTCGGCGGCCATGACGCCCATGAGCTGGGCAACCTCAATGGAGTGCATCAGCACGTTCTGCGAATAACTGCTGCGGAATTTCAGGCGGCCGAGCGTCCGAACGAGTTCCTGGTCGACGTCCCTGATGCCGACCTGGTAGATGGATTCCTCGCCGGCCTGGCGGACCCTCTCGTCCATTTCCTCGCGCGTCTTGGTCACCACTTCTTCGATGCGGGCCGGATGAATGCGACCATCCTGGATGAGCCGCTCCAGGGAAATGCGGGCCACCTCGCGGCGCACGGGGTCGAAGCATGAGATCACCACCGCCTCCGGGGTGTCGTCGATCAGGAGATTCACTCCGGTAGACGCCTCGATGGCCCGGATGTTCCTTCCGTCCCGCCCGATAATGCGCCCCTTCATCTCATCGTTGGGAAGGGTGACGCTGCTGGTCATCAACTCAGAGGAGTGACTGGCCGCGTAGCGCTGGACGGCAATGCAGACAATCTTCTGGGCTTCACGCTCGGCCGTATCCTTGGCTTCCGCCTGAAGTCGCCGTATCAATCCGCCGATATCATTGTGAACCTCCGCCTCGACTCTCGTCATCAGGGTTTGGCGGGCTTCCGCCTGGGTCATGCCGGCCATCCGCTGTAACCGCATTTTCTCCTCATCAACCAGCCTGTTGAGTTCCTCGCGGTTTTTCTCGATATCCTGCGCTTGTTTTTCCACGTCAACGGAACGCTGTTCCAGGGCGCGCTCTTTTTTGTCAATCAGGGCCACTTTGCGCTCCAGATTCGACTCCTTCATGGCAATGCGGTTATCCAGGTTTGCCAGCTCCTCCCGTCTTGTGCGCGTTGAGGCCTCAAACTCCTCCCGGGCCTTCAGGACCTCGTCCTTGGCTTTCAGCGCGCCATCCTTCAGGAGGCTTTCGGCGGAATTTTTCGCGTCCTTCAGAAGCTGGTTCGCGTCCCGTTCCATCTGGCTTGATCGCACAGCGCTCATCCAGACACGAAGCCCATACCCCAGCACCATCCCTGCAGCGGCGGTCAGCATCGCCGTAATCATCATTTCAAGCATTCAGCACCTTCCTTTACGAGGTCCGACAGACCGTATTTTCAGTAATGACCAAATCCATCCCGACATCATGTTCCGTAACCGGCACCACGGGAACCATCTGGTACGCAAAACAGAGCCCCGCCTTGCAGTCCAGATGGCGGCCCAGCCGTGCCAGCATCCTGTCATAGTATCCACGTCCATGCCCCAACCTGTCCCCTTTATTGGAAAATGCAAGGCCGGGAACAAGGACCAGGTCAAACCGGTCGGGCTTGGCCCAGTGAGGCGTTGCAGGCTGGCGCACCGCGAACCGCCCTGATGCCAAGGGCTCATCCGGCGTAAACCAGGCCGGCATATACTCGCCGTCATCCCGTGAGCAAGGCACCGCAACGCGCTTACCGGCCTTCCAGGCCGCCTCCATGATGGCCTGCGTCTGGACTTCTCCGGGGAGTGGCAGGAAACAGAACATTACGGTGGCTCGTTTGAATTCCGGCAGGGCGATAACCCGCTCGGCCAGGCGGGAACTGGCGGTCAACACCCAGTCCGCTTTCAACGCCGCGCGCTGTTTTCGCATCGCCTCGCGAATATCCGCCTTGGTGACGGTACTATTCATCCTGCCTCCGCGGCTTTCTGTCCTTCGACTTTCGTGCCTTGGAGTCGACTCCGGACTCAGGCTCCGGCGTGATGGCTGCCTTCCGGTTCCTGGCTTCCTGCCGCTGGCTTTCCCAGGCGGCCATGCGTTTCCCGATGATATCCTCATAGCCTGCCGTGGTGGGCGCATAATAGACGGCTGAGGTGGGGACATACTCCTGATCGACAAAGTGCCCCTCGAAGTCATGGGCATATTGGTAGCCGGTATGGCCCAACTGTTCAGCGCCCCTGTAGCTGGCGCTCCGAAGGTGCAGCGGCACCGGCAGGATCCGCCCCTTCTCCACATCGTCGATTGCCTTGTCGATTGCAAGGTAAGCCGCATTACTTTTGGGGGCGGTGGCCAGGTAGGTTGTCGCCTGGGCCAAAACGATGCGGGCCTCGGGCATGCCCACAAAGGCGACCGCATCCATGGCTGAGGTGGCCACCGTCAAACCCCGGGGATCGGCATTTCCGATGTCCTCGGATGCCAGGATGACCAGGCGCCGGGCGATGAACCGCGGGTCCTCCCCCGCATAGATCATCTTGGCCAGCCAGTAGATAGCCGCATTCGGGTCCGATCCACGGACACTCTTGATAAAGGCGGATATTGTATCATGATGGCCATCCTCGTCGCGGTCATACACCACCGCTTTTTTCTGGATGGACTCTTCCATGATGGAGCGGGTGATATGAATGCGCACATGCGCATCGGGGGGCGTCGACATGACCGCGATCTCAAGGGAGTTCAGGGCGCGCCGTCCATCGCCTTCGCACACTTTCGCCAGATGGGCCAGCGCATCCTCATCGACGTCGACCGGCCGGCCGCCGAGCCCCCGCTCCTCGACGAGGGCTCGCTTGAGGAGCACAATGATGGCGTTCTCGGAAACAGGATTCAGCTGGAAAACCTGGGATCGGGACGTCAGAGGGCTGTTGATGAAGAAGAACGGGTTGTGCGTGGTGGCCCCAATCAGCGTGACGGTGCCGTCTTCCACATGGGGCAACAGGATATCCTGCTGCGACTTATTAAAATGATGGATCTCGTCGATGAAAAGGATCGTTTCAACGTGGTCGGCCCGTTTGCGGTGCTGGGCGGCGGCGAGGATTGCCCTGAGCACCGCGACATTGGCAAGGACACCGCTGGTGCGTTCAAACCGGCGCGCGGTTGCGGCGGCAATGGCCTCGGCTATTGAGGTTTTGCCACAACCGGGTGGTCCATAGAGGATGATGCTGCCAAGCCGATCGGCCTCAATGGCGCGCCTGAGGAGCTTTCCTTTGCCGAGGATGTGATCCTGCCCGACAATTTCGTCGAGGGTCCGGGGGCGCATGCGGGCAGCGAGAGGCTGAGCCCGGGTCATCAAATCAGCTTGTTCCTTTTCAAAGAGATCCATGTGCCACCAATAAGAATACCCCACCTTGCCGCAGGGGCACGATCTCTTAGCCTCACTAATGAGGTGGGAACTTTATCTCGCGGGTTCCAAGTCCCGAATAATCGGGCATGCGGGTACCGCAGTATTCAAGTTCCCTTATTCCAAACTATCGGGTAAGAGATATCCGGCCCGTACACGAACAAGGCAGGGCATTACGTCCAATCAAAGGAACCGCCCCCGGTTGTCAAAGAACAGCGTCTCATGAGTGGAAGGCCGAGCCAGGCACGTTGTCCGGACCCACTGTGGATCCTGTCGTCACCCGCCTGCTCTTCACGAACCACAACCCTCTCGCCTTCCCGCTCCATCCACCGTGTCAAAAGTGCCACCGCCCCCCCCATCATGAGGGAAAGCCACAACACCATCATAGTCGCTATTTCTGACTGAACCATAACCAACCGCCCTATTCATCCAGCCCGGTTTCAGCGTTCCTGAACTCCGTGCTCCATCCTGAATTGACTCCAGTTCGATTACCAAACTGGGTCAACCATTCTTCACTAAGGATATAATACCCCTTTCCACTTGATCGCGTCAAGCGGTGCGGATTTTCACCGGCGCGTCAGCGACGTAAAACCCGGGGAGTTGTTCGCTGAATTTCAAATCGCCAAAACAAGTCGGATTCCGTCATCGACTTCCGCCATGACAGACGCCTCCACCTCGCAGCGGGCGGCGAATAAAGAAGCCATAGAACAACACTATTGATTGTTCAGAATGTTTCTGGCCCCATGCACAATGGCCAAGACATCGATCTGGTCGGCCTTGATGTGGTAGATGATCCGGTATGGGCCTTCGATCACCTCCCGGATTTGCTCCAATCAATATTCTGGAACGATTCTGCCGGACTGGGGAAATGTCGCGATTTGCTCAGATCGCCGCGTCAGGCGGTCCACCATGTGTCGAGCATATTCCGGAGAATTCTGCGCAATATAGTTATTGATTCCGGCCAAATGATCTTGAGCCGTTTTCGTCCAGTGGACGTTCATTTCGGAAGCCCGTATTGCGCTCGCACTTCCCGTACATCCATTGTACGCCCGGCTTTGCTATCGGCAAGCCCTTGATCGATTGCCTCGCGCACATAGATTTCATGGATCAAATCATCCCATGTGGAGTTATCCGGCATTTGATCGACCAGGGAATGTGCCTTATCTTTTACTAATATTGCTGTCATGATTCTTCTCCAACCAAAAGAAATAATACTAATAATCTTTTAATGATTCAATTGGTTTGTCTTGCCGAACGGTCACCTTGAGTTTCGGCGCGTCAGCGACGTAAACTCCGAGGTGTGGTTCGCCGAATTATTCGTAGTGAGTCCACAGTCGGATGATTTTAACCGTCTTGACGTCTTCCAGAACCTGATACACCAGCCGATGCTGTATGTTGATGCGACGAGAACATGCGCCAGCCAGATCACCGACCAGTT
>CAZMSS010000098.1:0-9948 GCA_964568965.1 uncultured Verrucomicrobiota bacterium
TTTCACGGGGGCGGCGGAGGGGGACCCGCAGGGCCTCAATCGCGGCTGGTTCGTGGCCAATGCCTCGCAAGCCATGAAGGACCGTCCCGAGCATGCCATCTATGCCAGCAGCTTTAAAAAAACCGGTTTGAGTTTTCCGCTCCCCTGGGCTCCGGGGCTCGATACCGTCAGTGCCGTCAACGTCACCAGCCATTATTGCCGGTGAGCGGAAATTATCGGGTGAAAAGTGTCGCCTAAGGCACAGTCGTGTTGTTAGTCTGGCCGGCGATTTTTGACAACAAAAAGGGATCCAATGGTGTTTGTTGCAATAACTGGGAATGACGCGAATCCCGGGACTCTGGAGAGGCCGTTTGCGACGCTGCAGCGGGCGCAGGAAGAAGCCCGGAAGTCGGCGGGACGCGAGGCCATCACCATCTTTGCGAGGGAGGGCACATACACCCTGCCTGAGCCCCTGGTATTTACCGCGGAGGATTCCGGCACGAAGGCGGCTCCGATGACGCTTGAGGCCTACCAGCAGGAACAGGTGGTGGTCAGGGGTGGAAACGGGCTTAAATACCTGGTCGAGCTCCGCGGCGCGGAACAGGCGCCGGTGCGGTTCATCAGCCTGAAGGGGCTGACCTTCCGCCATGACGCCGGGGCCCTTTTCGCCACCGGCACGGAGGACTGCTCGCTGGAGGATTGCTTCATGGACCGGGTTGGAGGGGATGGTGTCCGCGTGCATCATTACAACCGCCGGCTGACGGTGCGCGGCTGTCACATCGCCGGAACCGGTGCCAACGGCGTGGTGTTCGCCGGTGATCGCGAGGCGTCCCGGCTCCCCCGTGTGGAGGACGAGGCGTCCTTGTCGCTTGAGACGCTCGACCCCACTCCCGGCACAAAGACCCCGAACTTTCCGGAGGATTGTCTTGTCGAGGATTGCCTGATTTACGGGTCCGGCCGTGTCGAGAAGCAGGCTGCCCCGGTGCAGATCGGGTTCTCCCGCAGTATCACCGTCCGCCACTGCTCCCTTTACGATGCGCCCGGGGCGGGAGTCGCCGTCAGCGGTGGATGCTGGGGTGGCCACGTTGTCGAGTTTTGCGATGTTTTTGACACAGGCCGGGAGGCTGCCGCCGGCTCCGGCGCCTTTACCGCCCATGGACACGACCGTACCTGGAGGCTCAAGGGGCTGGATCTGAACGACGACCAGGCCTGGGCCGACCACAGCGAGGTCGTGCTGCTGGATGCGCGCCGCCCCGTGGTGTTGCGTTACAACCGCTGGCGTTGCGACTACGGTCCGGACATCGATGCCGGTGAGGGCTCCAAGAATTTCCACATCTACTGCAACCTCTGCCTCAACGGCGGCATCCGGGTCCGCGAGGGATTCTACCGTGCCGTGGAGAACAACGTCATCGTGAACAACGGCTTCCAGCCGCTCGCCTGGTGCAGGCACAGTGCGGATGTCTTCCTGAGAAATATCACATGGACCGATCACTACCTGCCCGGCGGCGACATGCCCGACGCGCCCTGGGGCTGGGAGCTGGACTACAATCTCGTTCACCGCAAGGGAGCGAAGGGGATGCGGCCCGCCACGAAACTGGCCGGGCAATCCGGACATGACGAGCATTCGATCATTGCCGACGCACGGTTTGCCGATCCTGCCGGCGGCGACTTCACGGTGAAGGCGGGATCCCCGGCCCTGGCCCTGGGATTTGTGAATATCCCGATGGACCGCTTCGGCGTCCGGAAGCCGGGACTGAGGGCAATCGCCCGTACTCCGGCGCTGCCGGAGGCCACGACTGATACGACGAGCAAAAATCTTGCGCAGAAATAAACTGGACATCATGGCGGCATGAAACGTTTTGAGCAGACCGTTGATTCGTTGATGGACGATGAGCGTCCCGCAGATTGTTCCTTTCACTAACCGGCGGAGAGTCATGGACATGGCAAAGAACACGAAAAAAGAGATTGGCTACATCATTCCGCAGACGCACTGGGATCGTGAGTGGCGCTATCCGCTCTGGAAGAACCGGATGCTCCTGGTGGAGCTGATGGATGAACTCCTGCGGGTACTCGACACACAGCCCGGCTACCGCTGCTTCCTCTTTGACGGGCAGGTGGCGCCCATCGAGGACTATCTCGAGGTCATGCCGGAACACCGGGAAAAGGTGACCCGGTACATCAAGGCCGGCCGGATCGCCGTGGGGCCGTGGTATACGCTGCCGGATCTCTACCCCCTGGATGGCGAGTGCCTCGCCCGGAACCTGCTCAAGGGCATCCGGACCTCGCTCGGCTACGGCGGCTGCCTGAAAGTCGGCTACAACTCCTTCGGCTGGGGGCAGACCGCCCAGTTCCCGCAGCTCTACAAGGAATTCGGCATGGACTTCATCATCTGCGCCAAGCGGGTTTCCGACGCGCGGGCGCCCGAAAGCGAATTCATGTGGGAGGGCCCCGACGGCACCCGCGTCCTGACCAGCCGCCTCGGCAACTTCGCGCGGGCCGGCTTTCATGTCTACGGGGTGCTCCGTGCCAAGTACGGCATGAACGGCGTCAGCCCCGACTTCAAGTACACCCCCGACAAGGGGGTCGCCATGCACAATGCCGACCCCGCCTGCGTCGATGAGGACTTCTTCATGATCGAGGGGATCACGGCATTCAAGCCCGAATGGCTGCTGCCGGGCGTCGAGGACGCCTGGAAGGCCACCGACGACACCGTGCTCAAGTCGCACCGGCTGTTCCTCAACGGCACCGACTTCACCACGGCGCATCCCGAGATGATGGAGATGATCCGCACCCTCAATGAGGCGTCCGCGGACCGCGAGTACCGTTCCGCCCGGCTCGAGGATTACGTGCGCAAACTTCATGAACTGGTCGACACGAAGACCTTGCGTGTCATCCGGGGCGAGTTGCGCGACGGGCCCGCAGCGGAGTGCTCGGGTAATGCGCTGGCCTCCCGCGCCTATCTCAAGCAGCTCAACAAGAAGGTGCAGAACGTTCTTATCCACAAGGCCGAGCCGCTGAGCGCGTCGCTCCTGCTCATGGGGAAAACGTATCCCCGGGGCTTTCTGGACCGGGCCTGGAAATATGCGCTGGAATCACACCCGCACGACTCCATCAACGGCGTGACGCAGGACAAGACGGCCGATGATGTCGAGCACCGCCTGAAACAGGCGCTGGAGATGGGCCAGGTGGTGATGGACAAGGCGGTGGCCGAGACCCTGAAGCTGATCGATCTTTCCGCCTATGACAGCCAGGACCTGCTGCTGGTGGTCTTCAATTCACTGGCGCGACCCGTGCGCGAGATCATCCGGACCTGTGTCGCCACGCCGCAGGCGGCAAGCATCTGGAGCTTTACCGCGGAGGATTGCGATGGCAACGCCGTTGCCGTGCAGGAAATTTCACGCGAGGAGAAGGCCTACCCGGTGCACGATCTTCAGGCGCGGCCCTGGCCGTTCCTGGCCGACCGGCACCTCTGCCTCATCGACCCCGGGGAAATTCCCGCGGGCGGCTACAAGGTCATCCGGATCATCCCCCAGAGCCGGTTCAAGCGGGAACGCTTTTACTGGCTTGAAATGCGCAAGAGCACGGGAGAACAGATCTCGGCAACCGACAACGTCCTGGAGAACGAGCACCTCCGCGTCGAGGTGGCCGCCAACGGCACGCTTGCGGTCACGGAGAAGGCCACCGGGCGGACCACCGCCGGCCTGCACTATTTCGAGGACGCGGGCGACGTGGGTAATTACTGGGCGTACTATCCGCCCTATAACAACCGGATCTACAACACCCTTTCCGGAAAGGTGCAGACGTGGACGGAGGAAAACGGCCCGCTGTCCGCCACGATCGCCATCGAATACACCATGGACCTTCCCGCCGGCGGCTCCGAGCCGATGCACGGCGTGGAGGGGCCTGGCCGCCGCAGCGCGGAAACCGTCCCCTTCAGGATCGTGTCCCGCATAACCCTGAAGAAGGGCTCGAAGAAGGTCGATATCACAACCCGCCTTCACAACAACGCCCGGCACCACCGCCTTCGTGTCGCCTTTCCAACCGGCATCAAGGCGGAGACTGCCGACGCGTCGGGCCACTTTACCGTGGATTCCCGGCCGCGGATTCCGGTGAGGGAGAGTGATGGGAAATTCTGGCCGGAGATGCAGACCCTGCCCATGCAGCATTTTGTGGATGTCAGCGACGGGAAGCGGGGCATGGCGCTCCTCAACACCGGCCTCACCGAGTACGAGCTGCGCGACGACGAGCACGCAACGCTGTACCTGACGCTCTTTCGGGCGATGGGGAACATGATCGTCACCTGGTGGGAGGCCGTCGGCATGTTTGCCGACCAGACCGGAAGCCAGGTCCTGCGCGACATGGAATTCGAATACTCGATCTATCCGCACGCCGGCGACTGGGCTGAGGGCGGAGTCTACGCCGAGGCCGAAAAATTGAACCGCCCACCCGCCGCCTACCAGGTGAACCCGCACAAGCTGGGAGTGCTGCCGCCGAAGCACAGCTTCTGGTCCGTGGAGCCCGCTAACCTGGTTGTCTCGGCCTTCAAGAAGGCCGAGGACCGGAACTCCTGTATCCTGCGGGTCTTCAATCCCACCGGCAAGCCCCTCTCCGGCACCATCCGTTTCTCCGCCCCGGTGAAGAAGGCCTGGTTGACCGACATGAACGAGACAAGGCTGAAGCCTTTGGCCATCACGAAGACCGGCATCCAGAAAATCAGCGTCGGTCCGAACAAGATTGTGACGATCGAGGTGGAGGCACAGCATGAGCAACCGTAACCCCTCAACTCCTGAGCCCCTTGATTCGGTGTCCGGGCACTTCCCCGATTTGGGTCAGCTGACCGCGGCTGATGGCTTTGTGCCCCTGCCGGCAACCAGTGACGGGCGGTTTCGCGTGGGTGCCGATGGCGTACGGACGGTGGCGGCGACCGGCGACCGCAAGGTGGAGTTTATCGGGTTTGCGCGACACTCCCTGGCGCTGGTGAAATCGGCCATGGGGTATCCCGCGTATTATCCCGTGCACCCGGTCTCCGTGACCAAGCCGGTCAAGGCGGTGCTGATGGACCTCGACGGCACAAGCGTTCACAGCGAGGCGTTCTGGATCTGGATCATCCAGCGAACCACGGCGTCATTGCTGGGCAACCCGAAGTTCGAGCTGGAGGAGGCCGACCTGCCCCACGTCTCGGGGCACAGCGTCTCGGAGCACCTTCAGTATTGCATCGGCAAGTACTGTCCCTCGCGGAAGGTTGAGGAGGCGCGACATTTCTATTTCGAACACACGCATCGCGAAATGCGGGAGATCATGGAGGGACGGGGGCGAACGGATGCCTTCACGCCCGCGCCGGGGTTGAAGGACTATCTGCAGGAATTGAAGGGGCGCGGCATCCGGATCGGGCTGGTGACATCGGGGCTGTACGAGAAGGCGATGCCGGAAATCGTGTCGGCGTTCCGGCAGTTGAAGATGGGCGACCCGGTGGAATTCTACGATGCCATCATCACCGCCGGGTTCCCGATGCGCACCGGCAGGGAGGTCGGCACGCTTGGGGAATTGTCGCCCAAACCGCACCCCTGGCTGTATGCGGAGACCTGCCGGGTGGGGCTGGGGATCCCGTTCGAGGAACGCGACCGGGTCGTCGGCATTGAGGACAGCGGGGCGGGGGTGTGCTCGATCCGGCTGGCCGGTTTCGCCTGCATCGGGATTGGTGGCGGGAATATCACGCCTAGCGGAACGCGCGCCTTGTGCTGGGCTTACCACGAGCATCTTGCACAAACGCTGGAGTCGATTTTGTAGCGACAGATCAAGGGGCGGAAACAAAAAAAGGGGATTCCATGAGGACGCACACGCGAAGACACCTGACGACCGTTGTGCTGCTGGCCACCTGCTGGATGGCCCGGGGCGGGGAAACGGAACAACTTCTAAAACAGTCACGTGACGCCTATTCCATCTTTGACCGGGCTGGCCTGAGCAGGGCGCTGGCCGAAAAGGGGGTGGTAGCGCTGCCCGAACTCGGGAAGGCGCTGGAGCAAGCGCACTGGCATGTGCGGCACTGCGCCCTGATGACCATCAGGGAGTTGGCCCGGGACGCGGGCAATCACGATGCCATCAAGCCCCTTGTTCCCAAACTTGCCGAACTGCTTCTGGGGGATCCCTCGCTGGGTGTGCGGGTGACCGCCGCCGAATGCCTGGGAGCCTTGGGGGAACGGGGCAAGGCGGCCCAGGCGGCGCTGGCCAGGGCCGCGTTGGAGGACAAGGATCCCTGGGTGTGTGCATCCGCCTCGTCGGCCCTCACCGCGGTGCGGGGGGATCTGGCCGTGATGATGCCGGTGTTCGAGGCCATGATCCGGTCCACTGATCGACAGGCGCGCGGGGAAGGGGTCGGCAAGGCCGGCACACTCCACGCGCAGGGCCATGACATTTCGCCCCTGGTTCCGGCCCTGATGGATGTGTTCCGCAAGCCGATCTACGATGCCAATTACAGCCGCTACACCAGGGAGCCGGCCATGAATCTGCTGCTTACGCTCAAGGTGGACACCCGTGAGCTCGTGCCTTTTATTGTCAGTGACCTGAGGTCAACCTGGAAACTCGTCGACAATGGGTATCATCCCTATCAGAAGGTCACCTTGGGCCTCCTCGGGCGGATGGGGGCCAGCGGGGAGGCGGCCCTTCCCGTGCTGCAGGAAGTGATTGCGGATCCACCCCGGTTCGGTTGCGACACCAATCATCCCGACTACAAGACGTTTATCACCCTCTCGCAGGAATCGATCGCCAAGATCCGTGCCGGTCTTGAAAACAAGGGAGCCAGACAATGAAACGCATTCTCACAGCCGCCGGGCTGAGTCTTCTTGCCGGCGTGATCCTTCCCTGCATGGGCCAGGCGCCTGCGGCGACAGAGGCCGACCGGTTGCATGCGTTCAACGTCAACACCTCGTTGCATGCCACCAGTCTTTACTTTTCCAACCTGGGGCCCACCGGGGCGCGCGGCTGGGTCTACATGAACCGCATCACTATCCATGACGTGGAGGCGGGCTCGCCGGCTGACGGGCTCCTGCAGCAGGGTGATTACCTTGTGGGGGCGTTCGGGAAGCCCTTTCCGGTAGATGATCCGCGCCCCGCGCTGGGGGACGCGATCGGCAAGGCCGAGGCGGCGGATGGCAAACTGCTGTTGCAGGTGGGGAACAAGGGGAAGGAACGCGTTGTCGCCGTGCCCTTGCGGGTCCTGGGAAACCGCTCCGCAACCTGGCCCTTTGAGTGCCGGAAATCCACGGCCATCCGGGACATGGCATTGCGCTGGTTGCGGGATCACCAGCAGGCTGACGGCAACTTCGGCCTCTCGGTGTTTTCCTCCCTGGACGCGCTGTTCCTGCTGTCTTCTCCCGCACCGGAAGACCGGGAAGCGGCGCGCCGCTGCATCTACGGCCGGGTGGATGGCCCGCCCGCCGACGATGAGCTGTTCGCGTGGTGCTACAGCTATAGCGCCCTGGCCCTCTCCGAATATTACCTGGCCACGGGCGATTCAGAGGTGTTGCCACGGCTGGAGTTTTACGCAAAAGAGATTGCCGCCGGCCAGACCCGCAGCGGGGGCTGGTGTCACAGCATGGTGAAGGGCGGGGTGCCGGGCGGCTATGGCGAGCTGAACCAGGCGGGGGTGATGTGTTTCCTGTCGCTGGTGATGATGCAGGAGTGCGGCATTGAGGTTGACCGCGAGGCGCTGGCCAGGGCCCGGTACTATTTCGGGCGCTACGCAGGGTTGGGGTGCATCCCGTACGGCGACAACCGCCCCTCGGACCGGACGCCCAGCAGCACCGGCAAGGATGCCATCGCCGCCCTGGCCTTCCGCCTGCTGGGCGAGCCGGAGACGGTCCGCGCATTTGCAGAGTCGGTCTGCCTGGAGTCGCGGTTTGTCGAGGACGCGCACACCGGCTCCTTCTGGGGCGGCACCTGGCTGGCGATCGGCGCGAGCATGGCGGATGCGGGGAAGTTCCACGGATTTCTCAATCCCCGCAACTGGTATTATGAACTGCAGCGCCGCTGGGACGGGGGCCTCGCGTATCTGCCGAATCCCGAGAATCTGACGGGTATTACCGGCTTTGAGTCGACGCCGATGACCGCCACCGGCGGCTATGGCCTCATCTATGCCCTGCCGCGGAAGAGCCTGTTGATCTTTGGCGCGGAGCCCGGACCCTTTGGCAGGAACGGTGCGCCTGCCCTGAAGCCGGCGGTTGCCCTGTTCAAGGAAAAGAAGTGGGACGCATTTGATGCGTGGATGAAGGACTGGCAGAAGGGCCCTGCTCCTTCCCCGGAAATCCAGGCACAGGCTGGACAGCTGCGGGCGAAACGGGCGGCCTTCCAGGCCCAGCTTGACTGGACGCTTGCCGAGGTTGGGAAAAAGGCCGGCCAGGCCGGGCTGACGCGCGCGGAGAACGCCCGTGCCCTTGCCATGCTCAAGGCGGCTGAACGGTTGGCGGGTCGCACCCTGGAGTCAGCCCAGCCCCTGCGCGAGCGGCTTGCCGGGGTTCCCGAGTTGCCGGCTCGTGACGTTCCGCTGACGCAGAAGGTGCAGCCGCCCCGGGAGTGGCAGCCGCTCCTGCCCCTGGCGAAGGATCTCAGGCAGGACGCCGCTCCCAAGAACTGGCGTGTCTACGCATGGACGGGAGACATTGTTCCGGCCCTTGATAATCTGGAACCTGCGGGCGAGGCCATGAAGGGGTGGTATCTGCCGGAGTTCGACGCTGCGAAATGGGAGGAAAAGACGGCGCCATTCCGAACGCACAAGGCTTTTCGTGATGTTCCCTATGAGGGTAAGGTTTCCAGTCCCGTGAGTCACCACGACTGCATGTATCAGCCCAGGCCGCTCTTCAACACCCTGGCCCGGCTGGAGTTCGCGGTGGAGGATCCGGCCGGTATCAAGGTGGCGCGGATTGTACAGCAGAACTGCCACCAATATCTGCGTTCGGAATTCTATCTCAACGGGTACCGTGTGGCCTCCATCCTCAGGCCGGGGCCCTGCGAGCTCAGCCCGGAGGCGGTGAAACTGATCCGTAAGGGCAAGAACACGCTGGCGGTTTATATAACGTCCTGCCGGGGCCACCATCATGATTTCGACTTCGGTATTGATGTCGCGCGAGAGTTATGTAAATAAAAGCCACTTATTTTCCCGGGACAACAAAACAGACAAGGGTTGGGGACGCTTACTTATGAGTCAAACATCCGATTGGGCGCCGGTTTCCGGCCACTTGATGACACGCTGGGCCGGGGATCTTAACCCGCAGGCCCCTCTGCCGGAATACCCGCGGCCGCAGATGCAGCGGGATGACTGGGAAAACCTGAACGGCCTCTGGGATTATGCGGTCTGCGACCGTGCGGCAGGCGGCGATACCCGGGTGCCGGGCACGTGGGATGGCCGGATTCTCGTTCCGTTCGCGATCGAGTCGGCCCTGTCGGGGGTGAAGAAGCCGCTGGCTCCCGAGCAGCAGCTCTGGTACCGCCGCACGTTCCGCTCCCCCGCGCTGTCGGATGGCAAGCGCCTGTTGCTGCACTTTGGCGCTGTGGACTGGGAGGCGAAAGTGTCCGTCAACGGAAGGTCCGTGGGGGAGCACCGTGGCGGGTATGATGCCTTCACCTGCGACATTACCGATGCCGTCAAGCCCGGGGCCGAAAACGAATTGATTGTTTCCGTGTTTGATGAAACCGGCGGGATGCAGCCGAGGGGCAAGCAGAAATTCGGCGTTGTCGCCAAGAAGGGCAGCATCCGCTACACCCCGTGCTCCGGCATCTGGCAGACGGTCTGGCTGGAGACGGTTCCGTCGGCCTGGATCCGGAGCCTGAAGATGACTCCCGATGTGGATGCCGGCGTCCTGCGCCTGACGGTCACCGGCCAGGGCGGGGCGGCGGGCATGACGGTGGAAGCGGTTGCCTGCGCGGGGGGCAGGGAAGTCGGACGCATCACGGGCGAAGCAGGCCGGGAGCTCGTGC
>CAZMSS010000099.1:0-9913 GCA_964568965.1 uncultured Verrucomicrobiota bacterium
TGCTCTCCTGGTCCGGGACGCGCTGGATCACGATATCGTCCAGGCCGAAATCGTCGGACACGCGGAAATCGATCTTGGGTGAACTGCCGGGCATGAGGGTGGTCGGCTGCCGGGGGGAGATCACTTCGATCACCGGCACCTTGTCGGGGATGACCTCGAAATTCAGGGAGGCGGCCACCGAGTCCCGGCCAGCCGCCTGCGCCTCGAGGACCAGGCCCGCGCCATTGGTCACCGTCATGGACCCGGCCCAGGTCCGCGCATCCCCGCGCGGCGCCATCGCCATCGCGGCCGCACCGTTGGAGACGCTGAGGGAAGTGAGGGCCGCGTTGCAGATCACCACGAGGTTGAGGACCGAGCCGGCGGGAACCGTGATGGCCGTCGACTGGGCATCATACCGGGCCGGGGGAATCGCCGTGTAGGCGGGGGGCACGACCTCCAGCGCCATGCTGTTCACCGCAAGGGGCGGCCGCAGCTCGATGGTATACCAGTCGGGCGTGAAGGCATCCCCGGCGCGGAACCGGTACTCCATCGCCGTGGTCACCTTGTGCACCGTGTTCGAGAACCCCTCCACCCCAGCCCCCCTGATCATGCCGAGGCTGTAGGTCCGCAACGCGGAGTCAGCCGGCTTGACATCCAGCCACACCTCGTGCCCGCGCCGGCCCTTCACCTGGCACGCGAGCGTAACGGAGCCACCCTGCAGGATCGTGGTGTTCCCCGGGGTCACCGTCAGGACCTGGGTCAGGGTCACGGGCGACACCTTCGAGAAAGGATTGACGATGCGCCACAACGCCACTGTCCAGGAGTTGCCGATGACCGGCAGGGGGGCAAGCATCAGCAGCACGGCAGAGATGAGTAAGATCTGTACCCGGCGGTGCCGCCGCCGGTCCTTCATCGCCTTGAAGTCCAGCCCGTTCCAGTGGGGAACCGCCATCTTGATGTAAGCCGCCTTGAAGGGGTCATTCCCGACGGATGCCGAGAACTGCAGGAGATTGATCAGATGGTTGTCCAGTTGGGGGAAGGACTGCTCGACGCTGACCGCGACCGCCTCGGGGGTCCGTGGCCGCGACAACTCTTTCATGAACCGGACCAGGGCCACCACGCCGAGCGAGATCAGCACCGCCCAGGCGGTGAACCGTCCCGTCTGACTGAAGCGCAGGGCGAAATCAAGCCACGCAAACACCCAGAGGGAAAGCAGGATGGTGGATATCCAGAACGTCATCCGGAGTTCCGCGCTCCACCGGTTCAGCATGTTCCCGATCTGCCGGAGTTGATTTGCAAGCATACTAGGTGGCATAAAATTCTCCTATTATGGCATATTCTTCAGTTTGCGGAAAATCCATTCGATCGACACCAGCGCCGCCAGGCACGTGATGATGAGCCAGTGCTGCCAGAGGGTGCGGTATTCCGAAACCGTCTGCTCGGTCTTCTTGACGTTGAGGCCCGACAGCGCCTTGTCCAGGGCCTCCACCGACTCAAAGAACGCCCCGCCGCTGTTCTCGGACAGCGCCTTGAGCACCTTGACGTCGGCCGGTCGGGGCATCGACTCCGGCGTGAAGGGTTTGACGGTGAAGGAGAGCGGGTCGGATTCCATGCGGGTCCCGCCGGGTTCGGCGGACACCAGGACGGAGTACAGGCCGGCCAGCTCACCCTTGTACTTGTAATTGAACGTCGGCACCGCCTTGCCCCCCGACACCTGATCCACCTCCCGGGTCATCGCGAAGGGGATCTTCCGCTTGTCGGGCGCGGTGATCTCGGCGTTGACCGTCAAGCCTGCCGGAGGCTCGGTCGCACCGATCCACCGGGCGGTCACCCCGATCTCCTCGCCCAGGAAGCATTGCTCGTTATCGAGGAAGACCTCCAGGGTGCGGCCGGCCTTCTTCTCCTCCTTGGGCGTCATCCAGGCGATCAACTGATCCCAGAACCGCGGGTACGGTTTATTCTTGATGGCATCGGGACTCAGGTGCCACTTCCAGAGCGAGTCGGTGAAAATGGCCACGACCTTGCCCTGCCCGAAATCCTGCGCAAGGATCAACGGCTGATCGCCGCCGGGCATCTTGGCGTTAACGAGGACGCGCGCGGCGGGGGACGGGACCACGTTGGGGAACACGGAGAGGATGGGCGGCATCTTTTCCCACAGCGTGGGATCCCCGGCGAAGGCCGGGTGCAGCCGGCCCGTTTCCGTGAGGGCGATCGGGTACTCCCCGTTCACGGCCTTGCCGGTAAACTGCTTGGCCGGCATCAGCTTCTTCAGGGAGGTAGAGACGAAACCGTCCGGCGCCCACCCCTTGGTGCCGCCCAGCAGCACGAGACTGCCGCCCTGCTCCACGAACTTGAGGATATTGCGGGCGCGCTCCTCGCCCAGTTCCTCGCCGCTCAGATTGCCGAGGATGATCATCTTGAAGAAGGTCAGCTGGGATTCGGTCATATCCGGCGACACATCCCCCCGCACCCCGAAGGTCATGAACTTGCCTTTCGCCCCGCGCAGGAAGATCACGGGCGTGACCTGCTTGCTCTCCCGAAGGGCGCGGGTCAGGTATTTGGACTCCCACCGCGGCGGTCCCTCGACATAGAGCAGGCGGTTTTTGGAATCCAGCACCTGCACCGAGACGGAAAACTCGTTGTCGTTCGTCTGCGTCTCCTTGGGCATGGGCGGCACCACCACGCGGTAGGTATTGATCCCCACATCGGCATGTTCCAGCTGAAACGCGACTTCCTTCGATCCGCCGCCGGCCGGCACCTGGGTCTGCTGTTCCTGGGCCTTCACCCCGTCCTTGTAGAGCTGCACGTTGATCGGCTGCCCCTTCGTGCCCTGCCCGGACACCACGGCCTTGAGTTCGGTCTGCCAGCCCACCGTGACGCGGCGCGGCGTGTTGACGGCCTCGACCCGCACGTCGGGCTCCTCGTCCCAGACCGCATCCTTCTCCGTCAGCAGGGTGTAGATCGGCGTGGTGCGCTTCTCGAGCGACCACTCCGTGAACGCCTCGCGCGTGTCGATACCGTCGCTCAGCAGCAGGCATCCGACCACGTCGACGCCGGTGTAGCGCCCGAAGGTCTTCTTCAGGCCGTCGCACAGCAGCGTCGAGGTTCCGTCCGGCGTGAGGCTGCGGGCCTCCTGGATCGTCAGCTTCGGGCTGACGTCACCGGCGAGGGAATAGCAGTCCACATCGCAATTTTCGACCAGCGCCTCCGGCCAGGCCTGTTGCAGGGCCGACTGGACGACGGACCAGCGGCTGGTGGTGTCCTTCGCCGGCGGAATCATGGTCATGCTCTTCGACTTGTCGACGATCACCACGAAGCGCGACTTCTGCTGGAGCGTCTGGGTCTTGCGTTCCCCGGGCAGGAGCAGGCACCAGGCCAGCAGCGCCAGAAAGCCAACGCGCAGGGCCACCATGACCAGCACCGCCCAGTCCCGCTTCGCGTACAGCCAGTAGCCCAGGACGCACAGCACCGCCGCGAGGCCCACGGCCACGCCGATCATCGCCGTTGGAAACGTATGTTCGTAAATAATCATGTCGCCTTGTCCGAGACCTTCCCCGAGGGTTGAATGACCAGGGTATCGGTGAGTTTCGAGCCCTTGCGGGACAGCCAGTTGGAATAGAACGATTCCAGGACCGCGATCAGCAACAGCAGCCACAGGAGCGGCTCGCCGAGCGTCTTGCCTATCCGGTAGTCCTCGATCTTCTTGAACAGGTCCTCCCGGCTGGTCGACACCTGGACGTTCTTGAGGCCGAGCAGGCCGGGAACCTCCTCAACCCGGATGGGGGTGAGGTCCGATTCCTGCCGGGCGAGGTTGATGGCCAGCGCAGGGAAAGGCACGGGAGTCTGCGGGCCGGAGAGCGTGTAGATGCCCGGCTTCGTCAGCCCCTCGGCATGGAGCAGGGTCTGCCCTTCCGACACGGAACTGCGGATCGACACCTGCGCCCCGTCGGGCCCCTTGAGCTGGGATTCCCGCGTCGCCTCGGGCAGGATCTCCTGCAGCGGCAGGATCTCGGTGGTCCACTCGAAGGGGCTGAAAACGCTGGCCCCGGCGGTGTACTGGACCAGCTGATGGAGCACGGGCAGGTAGAAGGGCGAGAGGGGGAAATCGCTCCAGCTCTTGTCGGCCGACACGGTGAACAGGAATACCTCGCCGCGGCCGACGGGCCGCGACATGAGGAACGGGAAACCGGACCCGGTCGACACGAGGATCTGCGCCTTGTTGACGAGCTTCTCGCATTTCAGCTGCCGGGTAATCACCAGGGAGGGCACGGCCCCGCCCTCCTTGAGCGCGACCAGCATGGGGTGCTGGGGCTTGTCCCAGTTCAGCGACCGCTTGCGCTGCGCCAGGGGAATGTCGCTGATCGACGACGGGACCGAGGGCAGGCAGGACCAGGCGGCATAGTCGGCGAGACCGGCCGCGTTCCCCGGGAAAATGACCAGGCCGCCGCCCGCCTTGACATACTGCTCGAGCCGCGATAGTTCCTGGCCCGGCAGCGGCATCGCGTTGCACAGGAAAATACTAACGTAGGACTGGAGGGCTTCCTCCGACAACCGGTCGGGGGTGACGTACTTGACGTTGATCGACGACGCCCCGCCGGTGCCGGCACCCAGGGCGGCGCGCAGGAAGAAGGTGGTGCGTTCGTCGCCCACGCACAGCGTCGGCAGCTTCGCCTTGGCGCGGATCAGGAAATGAAAGGCATTGTCGATCGGCAGGCTGTCCTCGGGCGTCTCGACACGCAGCGCGTGGGCACCCGGGCCGACCGGGGGCAACGCGAACGAAAGCTGGCTCTTCGACCCGCCCGCCAGCGTGATGGAGCGCCGCGCGACCTCCTTGTTGTCAAGGTAAAGCGTGACGGCCGTCTCCGCCGCCGGGCCGGTTCGGCCGAGCGTCACCGTCACCTTGCATGGCGTCTCGGCGGTGATCAGCCGGGGCTCGATTTCGATGTTCAGGGGCGCGGCGTTCTCGGGGGTCTGGGACCCGAGCAGCGTGGCAAAGCACACCGTGCGGTCGTTGAACTTCGAGGGATCCCAGAGCAGGTCGGGGGGGATGACTTCCTTCACCTCGGCGGGGTCGCCGGGAGTGGCCTTCGCCTTCTCGTCCGGGGCGGGCACGGCCTTGGCTTCGGCGGGCTTGGCGCCCGCCGGCTTGAAGCCGCGCCACGGCAGGGCATGGGTATCGGAAATGACATGGATCTCGCGCTCGACCCGGCTCTTCTCCTGCTCCAGGACGGCGTTGGCGGCCATGAGGGCGGGGCCGAGCATCGAGCTCCCCTCCCGGGGCTTGAGCGCGCGGATGCGCGTGGCGGTCTCCTCGCGCTTCTCCGCGTCCAGCAGTTGCTCGCAGACAGGGATGACCGCCTCGCCGGCCAGGTAGACGCAGAACCGGTCGCGGTCGGACAGGCCCAGGACGATGGAGGCGGCGACATCCGTCGCCTCCTGCCAGACCGTCTGGCGCCCCGCCTTGTACTCCATACTATAGGAGGCATCGATGACGATGGCGACATCCCGCGCCGCGCGGCCGAGCGACTTGCCGAACTGCGTGGTGCGGATCATGGGCATCGCGAACGCGAGGGTCAGCAACAGCATGAGCAGGGTCCGCAGCAGCCACAGCAGGAAGTTCTCCATCTTGATCCGGCGCGACGAGCGCTTTTCGGCCAGCTTCAGGAAGCGAACCGAGCTGAACGGCAGGCGCACCGTCTTGCTCGACTGGATCATGTGCAGCACCAGCGGAACGAGAACCGTGGCTCCGAAGGCGAGGAAAAAAGGATTGAGGAAGGAGATCATTTATTTGGACAGTCTCCGTCGCTCTTCCAGGTAGGCCCGCACGTAGGTCTCCACGCTCTGATCGGTGCGTGCCAGCCGGTAATCCACCTTCATCCCCTCGCAGGAGGTGCGGTACTGCTCCAGGAATTCCCCGAACAGGGCCTGGTAATCCTTCGCCAGGGCGCGGGGATCGACAACCACGGTCTCCCCGGTCTCCATGTCCTCAAACTCAAACGGCTGCTTGAGGGAAAGATCCAGTTCCACGGGGTCGAGGACATGGAACACGATGACGTCGTGCATGCGCTTGCGGAAGTGGGCCAGCGCGAGACTGACTTCCTTTTCGTTGTCGAGCAGGTCGGAAATCAGGATGACGAGGGCGCGCTTGTGGATGCTGGCCGCGATCTGGTGGAGCGTCTCCGCCGTGTTCGTGGTGGAGGCGGGGTCAACGGCCTGCAGGCGCTTGAGCATGTTGTGGAGGTGGTTGAAGGAATTGCGGGGCTCGACCTCGATGTCGATCTTGTCGGAATACAGGAAGAGGCCGATGGAGTCGCGCGCCTTGACCACGACGTAACCCAGGGCGGCGGCGAGGCGGCAGGCGAAATCGAACTTCCGCAGGTCGCCGCTTCCGTAGCCCATGGAGTGGCTGCGGTCGAGAATGATGTACACCCGCAGGTTCGTCTCGTCCTCGTACCGCTTGACGAAATAACGGTCGGTGCGGCTGAGCACCTTCCAGTCGATATGCTTGGGATCATCCCCCACCCCGTACGCCTTGTGGTCGGCGAATTCCGAGCTGGCGCCCTTGAGGGGGCTGCGGTGGGCACCAGCCAGGTTGCCCTCCACAACATAGCGCGAGAGCAACACGATCCGGCTGAGCTTGTGCATCTCCTCGGGGTTCAGGAAAGCGGCAATACCCTCGGCCCCGGGGATCCGGGCGTTTTTGGAGGGCTTCACGCTGACAGTTTTTTTGACCATGGTGGGGGGCGCCCGGCGGGCTTAATTTTCATCCTCCGTAATGACGCTTTGCGAGGGCATCCCTGGTTCCACGACGGCCTCCCCCTCCGCGGGAACCTCCTCAACGGCCTCCTTGCGCTTGTAGATATCCAGCTTGTCGCGCGCGGCGTTGGCCTCCTTGTCGCGCTTGGCAATTTCGTCGCGCAGGAATTCCGCCCAGCCGTTCTTGCCGCGAGCCGCCATGATTTCCCCCTCGCGGCCCACCAGATCCTCGTCACGCTTGGAGACATTGACGGGGAACTTTCCGCCCGTGTAGGAATACACGATGGCGGACGGATCAATCTCGTAGAGCATCTCCTTGCCGGCCTTGGGCGCCGCACGGTCCCGGAACCGGACGATGACCGGGTTGAGGATGATGTTCTTCGTCGTCTTGTCGGCGGAGCGCACGACCCCGGTGACGCCGATCGTGTCGCCCACCTTGCAGGGCGGGTCGCGCTTCAGGACCTCCAGCGACATGGATTTGCGGACAATGAACTTCACGGAGTACCCGGAGGAGGGCTCCAGGGTGGTGAGCCGCACGGTGGGGTTCTGGTTCTCGACGGCATCCACCAGCTCGGTGATCTTCAGGTAGCGGAAGAAATGCTGCTTCTCGAGGGCGGCATCCAGGAGGGTCTTCCGGGCCGTGTCAGACTTCGCCTCGGAGTAAAAGAGGGCGAGATCGTTGCCGTTGGCCGTTCCGCCGGCCTCGCCCCGCGCGAATGGCACGGCCATGAGGCAACCAGCCAGCACCACTCCAATCTGAATGAGTCCCTGCACCTTCATCGTGAATGATCTCCGACTCGTCCCGGCCCAAGCCTTACTGCGTCACCGCGTACATGAGGATATTCTGCCCCAGCCGCTGCGACCCGACATCGTCATACCCCTTGGCGAAGGGGCTCTGGCACATTTCCCAGCCGCCCGCCATGCCGAAGGGGCTGTACAGCACGCCATAGTGCCCGTTGAAGTCGATCCCCTCCAGCCGGGGCTGGATCGCGGCCATCCCCAGATCATGCTGCAGCGTCTGCGTCACGCCGACGCGCTGCACGTCGTTGGGCGTGCGGAAGATCGAGTTGCTCAGGGGGATCGGCTTGAGGGGATTGGAGGGATAGATCTGCGCCATGAGCTGGCGGAAGGACAGATCGAATCCCTTCCGGCCGCAGCAGGCCTCCGCGAAAAGAAACCCGCCGTTGTCGAGGTACTTCTTCAGCTGCTCCACCTCCTGCTTGCTCAGGGTAAAGAACTCATGCCCCGTCAGGTACAGCAACGGCGCGTCGAAGATGGCGGGATCCTTCAGGCGCGCCTCCTTGACCTTGTACTTCACCGGCACCCCGGTCCTGTAGTTGAACGTCTGCAGCAGCACCGAGAGGCCCGCATGCCGGGTCTTCCAGACGCCGTCGTAGATCACCTGAACCATGGCCACCTTGTCCGCGGCGGATTCATCCTTATCCACGAACTTGATCGACTGGGCCTGGTTCTTCGCCCAGGCCCGCATCGCCGAGGCGTATGAAAAAATATTCACCCCGAGCTTCTTGGCCGATTCGGCGTTATAGGCCTGAAATTCGGGCTTCTCCAGGTCCTCCCACCCCACCGCCATACAGAACCGCGAGACGAGCGCCACCACCCGGCAGTTGATTTCCACCGCATCGAACCACGGTTCACTGCCGATGTAGCCGGACTTCGACACGCCCGCCATGTACTTGACGCGGTCGACATCGTAGAAGGAGTGGAAGATCGGGTGGTCGGAGGTCAGCCTCTGCAAGGGCTGCTCGGGGAAAATGGCGGCCAGCTCCTTCATGGTGGAGCGGTAGAAAGGAGCCGAACCCAGTCCGGTGTTGAACACCATCATGCCGCCGGACAGCATGTACTCGCGGAGAATCCTGCGCTGCTCATCGCTGTAGGAATAGTTGTAGTGTCCCGAGCGGAACAACACCGGATTGCGGCCGGGATCGGCGCTGACCTCGGACAGGGGAACGATGTTGACCTTGTAGTTGACCCCGCTCATGTCCTTCATGCTCTTCAGCATGTTGTTCACGTCGTTGGGCGTCGCGTTCCAGTATTTCTCGGGCTGCTGCCCCGGGGACGTGAGGGCAAAAAGCACACACAATCCGGATATGAAAGCGATACGATTCACAGCGGCATCCTTTCCCACAAAGCGAAAAGTCTAATTGCCCGAACTACCGGTGTCAACATTCCCGTGTCAGAATTGTACCGGGAGCTGTCCATTTCGAGTCGTCCGGACAATCTTAATTTGACTTTCATGCCCCATACTGGCATTTGAAGGCCATACGAAATCCAAGGGGAAGTTCAGGGAGCCCTGAGATGGATGATCTGGATCAGACTATAAAAAGCATCCTCGCCGGCGACATCAACCGCTACCGGGATATCGTCGATACGTATGAGGGGACAGTCAGGGCCGTGGTGGGAGCCATGGTACCCGATCCTTCCCTCGCGCCTGACCTGACCCAGGAGGTCTTCATCATCGCGTTCCAGCGGCTTTCTTCCTACCAGCCGGGCACCAACTTCACCGCCTGGCTGCGCACCATTGCCCGCAACGTGGCTCAGAATGAGCGGCGGCGCTGGTATCGGCGCCATACGCAGGAGGAACGCTACCGGACCGAGGCCACCCAACTGGTCGAAACCGAGGTGGATACCCTCCTGGACGACCTGCCCGAGGATCTGCTCAGCTCCCTGCAGGATTGTGTCACCCGCCTCCATGGAAAATCCAAGGATGTCATGGACGGCTTCTATTTCAAGAACCACTCTGTCAATGCCCTGGCCGAAAAACTCCGGATTTCCGTGAGTTCGGCCAAGGTCATCCTCCACCGGACCCGGAGCGCCCTCGGCTCCTGCCTGCAGAAGAAAGGGCGGTGCCATGTTGGATGAACAGGAAATATCACGCCTCCTTGACGAGGCTGCGGACGGCGGATTGGACGAGGCCGGCGCGCGGGAGTTGATCGCGCTTCTTAAAGAGTCCGGCTCCTTGCGCCAGCGCCTGGCGTTGCTTTCCGTTGTCGATCGGCTGCTCGCCACCTCACGCACTTCCCCTGTCCGGGGAGAGACGGTGATACAAGCTCTGCGGAAAAAGGGAAAGCAGCCGGCGTGGTTCCCGCCCCCTCCCTCTTCCCACCGCCAGGTTCCCCTCTGGATTCCCATCGCCATCGTCATGGGCATTCTGGTTCTG
>CAZMSS010000100.1:0-9842 GCA_964568965.1 uncultured Verrucomicrobiota bacterium
GATCAAGGCGACAAACAACCGGTCAAAAACCTTGGGTTCTCCGGAAATCGCCTGGGAAAAAGGCGCCCCATCATCCAGCTTTTTCACAACCCGTTCCAAAACACGGCGGAACGCCGCATTGTCGAGATCTGCCGTAATAGATTGCAGGGATTCCATGAGCGGGATGCCCGCACTGACCGAGATGGAAAGTTGCCGGCAGAAAATCGCTTTTTCCGACATTGTAATACGCCCGAAGATCAGCCCCTTTTTCGCGGGAACCTTCACCATTTCCAAGCCTCCAACCCCAACCCCTTCATCACTGATATCGGTGACGGTGAGTCCGCGGTTATGCAGCTGCGAAAGCGCCTCGAACCGTGAGGAGGCGGAATAGACTCCCGCCACTTCACGTCCGCTATTGTCTTTTGCAGAATATCGGAAATTTGGCATTTTCACCTCCCGGCCCTAACACACTCTAGTCCCCCGCACACACACTCATAACTTCTTCTATGGTCGTGACCCCGTTTTTCACTTTCCGCAACCCGTTCACCGCAAGGGGATCCATCCCGAGTTCTATCGCCTTGCGACGCAAGGCCACAGCGCCCGATCCCGTCAAAACCATTTCCTTGATTGGATCAGTCACTTCCAAATACTCAAAAATCGTTGTCCGTCCACGATACCCGGTATTCAGGCATTTCGGGCAGCCTGCGCCCCGATAATAGGTCCACCCTGCGGCTTCCGGCAGGATACTGGTCGCATAGGAAAGCGCTTCCTCGCGCGGAGGCTCCGCCTTCTTGCAATGAGAACAGATCACCCGAACTAGGCGCTGGGACATCACCAGCTTCATCGTCGAGGCAATCAGGTAGGGTTCAATGCCTATATCCCGCAACCGCCACAACGCCGAAGGCGCATCGTTGGTGTGCAAGGTGCTCAGCACCAGATGGCCTGTCAGCGATGACCGCATCGCAATTTGGGCCGTTTCAAGATCTCGAATTTCGCCGATCATGATCATGTCCGGATCCTGCCGGAGGATGGCCCGCAGGGCGTTGGCAAAATCCAAGCCGATCTTGGGCTTGATCTGCATTTGATTGATTCCGGGTATCAAGTACTCGATGGGATCCTCGACTGTCTGGATGTTCCACGCCGGATCCCTCAGGAAATTCAATGCCGCATAGAGCGTGGTAGTTTTCCCGCTACCCGTGGGGCCGGTGACCAAAATAATGCCATTCGGCGACTGAAGGATATTCTGGAACCGCTTGAGCATGGCCTCGTCCAGTCCAATGTCTTTCATGTCCACAATCAGAGCCGCTCGATCCAAAATCCGAAGCACCAGTTTTTCGCCGTGGGCCTCAGGCAGGGAGGAGACCCGGACATCAATGATCCGGCCGCTGACTGTGAATTTAAAGCGCCCATCCAGCGGCAGGCGCCGTTCCGCAATATCCATGTTGGAGAGGATCTTGATACGCGTTGCAATCGCCTGATACAGCGCCTTGGGGGGGGGAGTGATCTCCCGCAGGAGGCCATCCACACGGATCCGCACCGTAACAGCCTTCTCGCCAGGCTCAAAATGAATGTCACTGGCACGGTCCCGCACCGCCTGCATAAGCAATAAATTGACGAATTTAACCACCGGAGCGTCATTGGCATTGACCATCAGTTGCTCATCGTCGCCCCGAGGGTCGACCTCTAAGCCTGTAACAACTTCCGGCGGCAATTCGGCAATATCCTGCAAATCCCGTTCCAAATGGGCATCTTCACGGTAGAACTTGTCGATGATCACACGGATTCGATCCTCAGAACTGATCGCCTTACGGATCTCCATCCGTGTCAAGGAACGAACTGTATCAATCGCCTCGACATCGAGAGGATCTTTCATGACAAGAGTCATGACCAGCCCCGCCTCTTTTTTGACAGGAATCAGACAATACCGGCGCGCCACGACCTCGGGAACAAGTTTGACCTCTGCCTTCTCAAGCCTGAAGTCATCGCCAAGCTCATAAAAAGGGATGCCCAATTGATCGGCAAGGGCGCGGGCAAGGTTGTCGGACGAGACAAAACCCATTTCCAAAAGGACTTCGCCAAGCATCTTGCCGGTCTCTTTATGCCGCGCAATGGCTTGGGTGACCTGGCCTTCAGTGACCAGTCCCTTCTGCATCAGGATCTTGCCTAGTTTCGACTCAATCATCGTTCATCTCCGATTTCACTCTACCCGCCTGTAGATACCGCCGTCCTCGGCGGTATCTAACCGGCGAGACGCCGGTTACTACAGGCACTCCGCCCTTTCCTCATTTACGGATTCACTTTCCCTGGTCCCGCCTTCTCGACCTTGATCAATGGTTTTCCCTCAGGTGCCACCACAGCCATTTCCTCGGTCGTATTACGGATCGTCGCAGTCAGGAATATCAGAAGTTCAATTTTTTCTGAATTCACCGTATCACGACGGAACAGCACACCAATTAACGGAATGCTGCCCAGGAACGGAACTTTGATCTGGGTGGTCTGCTTCTTGTCGCGCAGCATGCCACCGATCACGATCGTCTGGCCACTCTTGACCAGCACATGCGTCTCAGCTTCGCGCGTAGCAACAACCGGATATTCGGTCAAGGAGACGCTTCCGCCCGCCGAACTATCTGCGGGGATGCCAACCTTGCCCGATTGATACCCCAAGAGTTCGCGGACGGAAGGATGAACAATCAGGTTGATCTGTTCATGGTCACAAACCTGCGGCATGACTTTCAGCTTGATACCAATGTCCTCATAGCGCTCTAAAGAGGTGGAGATGGTCGTCGTCCCCATCCCGCCTGAACTGTCCGACTTGATGATCGGCAACTTCTGTCCCACGATAATCACCGCATCCTGGTTATTCATCGTCAGCACGTTCGGAGACGAAAGCATGTTGTAGGACCCGTCTTCCTGCAGAAGATGGAGCAGCACCTCAAACTGGAGATCCGTCAATTTCTGAAAAGCCAGCGTCATCCCCCCGTCAAAGGGACTTTTGGCAGACAACCCGCTTGGCGAATTGAAAGTGGCCGGTTTCGTCCCGCCGCTGATCTGTTGCCCGCCGGCCGCGTACAAACTGCCGGCCCCCTTGGTGCCGATATTCTGGAAACTGCCCGGCGAAGCGGCGCCATTCAGCCCGGATCCCCATTCAACCCCGATATCACGGAGTAAATCGGCCCTGACTTCCACGAACTTGGCTTCGATTTGAATTTGCACGGGCACCACATCAACCTTGTCGAGAATTGATTGGATTCGGTCGATCACCTCCTGGGTATCCACCACCACAATGGTCTTTCCCCGCACCTGGCCAGCGTCTTCCGTCAGACGTTTCAGGCGCCCCAGGCTCTCCGAACTCGTTGTATTCATGTTCCCTTGGTAAACTTGGTTATCCTGCCAGCTCTGGCTCCGGATGATCAGCTTTCCGATCTTCCCTGAGGGGGACAACTGGCTTCGAATCACTTCCTCGACGTCCGAGGCATCCAGATACTTCAGGGACAGAACCTTCACCAACAGAGGCGGCGGTGGCGGTGGCGGTGGAGCGACCGGAGCCGTCACGGCGGCACTCGTTACCGTTCCCGTCGTTCCCGACACAATGGGCTTGGGCATCTTGTCCAACCCACAAATGATGATGGTGTCACCCACCAGATAATACCCGAAACCGTACGGTTTCAAGATGACATCCAGGGCCTCCTGCCAGGGAATGTTTGTAACCCGCAGGGTAATGTTGCCGGACACCTCTGGGCCGATCACAATGCTCCTGCCCGTCTGGCGTGAAAACGCATTCAACACCTGGGTCATGGGCCCGTTGTCAACATTGATGGTGACCAGATTGGTAGTGGTTCCCTGGGTTGGCGTCACAGCCGCCGGCATCTCCTGACCGTCCCCACCCACCACAACCACCCCGAGAAACATCCCGGCAGCAACAACCGTCATCAGTCCCCATCTCGACCCACTTGTCTGTCCAATCGCCTTCATGATGCCGACTCCTTTCTTGTCTATCGCTTCAATTCCAACATCCGGGCCAATTCCTTGGGCCGCGGTGAACGGCTCAGGGCCGTATCCGTATCAATTATGCCTTTCGCATGCAAATCACATAAGGAATCATTCATGGTCATCATTCCTTCGCGGCGCCCCGTCTGAACAGCCGAATAGAGTTGCTGGACTTGCATTTCACGAATCAGGTTGCGAAGAGCCTGGTTCACATTCATGATTTCACATGCCAACACCCGCCGCGTCCCATCACGGGTAATGAGAAGTTGTTGCGACACAATCCCCACCAACACCATGGAAAGCTGCGTGTAGATCTGCTGCTGCCGGGCGGGGGGGAAGACATCCACGATCCGGTTGATGGCATGCGTCGTGTCCTGGGTATGGAGTGTTCCCATGATGAGGTGGCCGGTCTCCGCAAGGCTCAGCACCAACTGAATGGTCTCCAAGTCACGCATCTCACCCACCATGATCACATCGGGTGATTGACGGAACACGCTGTGCAGAGCCTCGGCAAAAGAGTGGGCATCCTCCCCTATTTCACGCTGGTCAATGACGCTGAGCTTGTGGTGGTGGAGGTATTCAATGGGATCCTCCAGGCAGACCACATGAAGGCGCCGATTCATGTTGATATAATCCAGCATGGCGGCCAGCGTTGTGGACTTCCCGCTTCCCGCCGCGCCGGTGATCAGTACTAACCCGTGCGGGCGTAAAGCGAACTCCCTGACGACTTCCGGAAGGCCGAGGTCTTCAAAGAGGGGGATTTTGAAGGGAATGACCCGGATGGCGGCCGCTATCGAATCCCTTTGATAGTAGAAGTTGAACCGGAAGCGGCTCAATCCTTCATAACCCTTTGAAAAGTCAACGCTTTTGCGGGCCTGGAGCACCTCCATGCGCTGATCACCCAGAACATGGTATGCCATCCGCTCGATGGTGGCTCCCTCCAGTTGGGGATATTCCGCGGGAACCAGGAGTCCGTTGATCCGGAACTGGGGTGCCGCGCCTACCGTTAGCAGAAGATCCGATGCCTTCCGATCGCACATCTCCTTCAGAAGTTCCTCAAGCATCTTCACGCTGGAGCCCCCCCGTCCGATTTCTCATGAATAACATGCATTAACCACTGCTGTTTATTTACTTCAGTTCGTTGAAGCTGGCAAGATTTGTTTTCAAAACCTGTAATAACTCATGAATCCCATAAACTGCCAATAAAGCGATACTTTTTAATATCTTCTATTCTCAATTCTCGCAAGCTAGGAGAAACGCTGATTCAGGCATCAGGGTTTCCCTGATGGTGATATATATTAACTGGTGGACGCCGACCTCCGGGCGGCGGCTGATCCCGCATGCGGAAGAGGGTGTGGAATGATCCCCTGCCGGAAGAGGCAGGCCGCATTGCTGGAAAGAATCTTCTGGAGAAGGGGGGAAGGAAGATCCAAGTCCCTGAGCAGTCGCAGGGCTTCAGCCGGGTTGCCCCAGGGTGAATCACTGCCGAAATAGAGACGGTCAGCCGGATGTGAAAGGATCATCCGTCGCACCTGCTCGGGGGACAGGAACTCCAGGGTCAGGGAAATCTCGAGATTCACCGGTTTTCCGATCAGGCGGGATTCCACGTCATCCCAGTCATTCCACGCCCCGAAATGGGTGGCCATGAAATTCATCCGCGGGAAACGGTCCAACACCTTCAGAATACGAGTGGCGTCAGCTCGCCGGTCCTTGGGGAATGCGATATCGAACCCGGTGTGCGATCGAGCAAGAGTCCGGAGGACTCAACCGCCCCGTAAAAATCCGAAAGGGCTTCATCCGCCAGGTCGAAGTCCTGATAGTAGGGGTGGATTTTCAACCCCCGCAGCCCCGCCGCCTTGACTTCCGCCACCCGCTCCACCGCGCGGGGATCCGCCGGATGAATAGACGCCAGGGGGATAAGCCGGTCCGATTGCACGGCAAGTGACCACTTTAGGATGGGATCAAACTGCTCGGGTTTGGTGGCAATGGAACAGATAACGGACTGATCCACCCCCGCTGCATCCATGGAGCGCAGGAGCCCGGCCACCGTCCCATCCGTGAATGCCCGGGCATTCCCCACCTCAAGTTTTTCCATCGCCCGCGGCGCCAGGGAATCGGGAAACGCATGGGTATGGACGTCGATGATCACTTCTTCACGAACGGGGAAATGGCCCGCAACCGGCTGATGATGGGAGGCAGGTGATTACACGTATAATCAATCTCTTCCTGTGTCGTATAACGGCTCAGGCTGAAGCGCACTGAACCATGTACCGCTGTGAACGGCACCCCCATGGCGCGCAGCACATGCGAGGGTTCCAGTGAACCTGAGGTACAGGCCGAACCCGATGAGGCCGCAATCCCGACATCGCTCATCATATACAGGATGGACTCGCCCTCGATATATTCGAAGCTGATGTTCAGCGTGTTGGGAAGGCGGTTCACCCGGTCCCCATTGACCCGTGAATCCGGACAGGTTGCCAGCAAACCCGCCTCGAGACGGTCACGCAGAGCCGCAACAGTCGTCATTTCCTTCGTTATGGACTCAAGCGCCAATTCCGCCGCCCGGCCCAGACCCACGATGTAGGGCACATTCTCCGTGCCTGCCCGCCGGTTATCCTCCTGATGCCCACCCAGCATGAAGGGTTGCAGTCGCGTCCCCTTGCGTACATACAGAACACCAATCCCTTTCGGGGCATGGAGCTTGTGGCCGGAGAGAGACAGCATATCGACAGGAATCTTACGGACATCGATGGGCAGTTTTCCCACCGCCTGCACGGCATCGGTATGCATGACCCCGTCAGCCGCCTTCACCATCGCCGCGATTTCAGCGATCGGAAAGATCACGCCGGTCTCATTGTTCGCCCACATTACGCTCGAGATGGCCGGACCGTCGCGGAGCGCCTCGCCCAGCTGGACCATATCGAGCTGGCCCGCCGCGTCGACCCCGATTTCGTGCAGCCGGTGCCCCCGCTCGCCCAGATACCGACAGGGACCCAGCACCGCGGGATGCTCGACCCGCGTGGTGATCACATTGTACCGTGGCCCCAGGGCCTCGGCCGCACCACGAATGGCCGCATTGTCGCTCTCGGTCCCGCAGCTGGTGAATATGATCTCCGAGGGATCGGCGTGAATGAGCGCGGCCACCTGTTCGCGCGCCTTGTCGATGGGCTTCTTGACCTGCCCGCCGAAGACATGCATGCTCGAGGGATTCCCCCACTGGTCGCGGAAAAATGGCATCATCGCCTCGATCACTTCCGGCGCCACGGCGGAGGTCGCGTTGTTGTCCAGATAAATGGTCTTCATTCCCGCACCTCTTCCACCGTCAGGTCGCTGGAGACAAATTCCCTCAACTTGACCTCCACCACGTCCTTCAGGGTGAACTGAGCCACCTGACAGCCTGCACACATCCCACGCAGGGCCACTTTGACCCGGTTCCCCTCGACGTCGATCAGCTCGATATCGCCGCCGTCACGCTTCAGCAACGGGCGGATCTCACGCTCGATGGTCTGCTCGATCAGCCGGATTTTCTCGATCACCGTGAGTTTCCTCGGCGCGGTCTTCGCCCCCGCCTTGCGCTCGGCTTCCAGCCGTTCGGCCCGGGCTTTTTCAAGGATCTTCTCGATGTCGGGCTTGCACTTCCCGCACCCGCCCCCGGCCTTGGTGTAGTTGGTCACCTGCTCAACCGTCGACAGGCCGTTCTCGCGGACCACCCGGGTGATTTCCTCCTCCGTCACGCCAAAGCAGTTGCACACCACCTTCCCGGCCAGTATTTTCTTCTCGGTCTTCCCGCTCCGGTAGTTATCGATGGCCGCATCCAGGGCCTCGCGCCCCATGACGGAACAGTGCATCTTTTGCTCGGGCAAACCGCCCAGGAACTCGGCGATGTCCTGGTTGGTCACCTTCCCCGCCTCCTCCACGGTCATGCCCTTGATCATCTCGGTCAGTGCCGAGGACGAGGCGATGGCGCTGGCGCACCCGAAGGTCTGGAACTTCACATCGGCGATACGTCCGTCCGGCCCGAGCTTGAACATCAGGCGAAGGGCATCCCCGCAAGCCAGTGAGCCCACCTCGCCCACCCCGTCGGGATTCTCGATTACACCCACATTCCGGGGATTCCGGAAATGATCCATTACTTTTCCTGTATAGTCCCACATATGTTCTCATCCTTTCTCAGACAGGATACCACCCCGCCCCGGCCCCACGTCAATGTTTAAATGATACCATTTTGGTATCACTTACCCCGTCACTCGGGAATTTCCGACAGCCCCTTGGTAATCGTGATATTTTCCTTGCTGGCGGGATCAGGAAATTCCTTGGCGGCCTTTTGATAATATCCCCGGGCCTCCCCATACGCCTGGCGGGCCTCCTCGGGAGCCCCCGCCGTTTTCAGGAGATCGCCAATGCGCTTGGCATTGAGCCCCAGGATCATGTCGCAGGTCACCCTGCACTTATTCACGGGATCCACTTCATCCCGGCCCTGCTTTTCAATAAGTCCCATGAATTCACGCAGGTGTTTCACGGCTTCCCGGGGTTGCTGCTTCTTCATGGCAATGTGGGCACGGACCTTGGCGCACATCAGGGCTTTCTGGTCTTCCGCAATCCCGCCCGCCCCTTCCTCAATCAGTTTGAGCGATGCCTCGAAGTCTTCCAGAAAGTAACTGATGTCGAGCATCATGCCACCAAGCAACGTTTTTTCATAATCGGCAATGCGTCCCCTGTCCAGGCTCTGGCACATGGAAAACAGAGCCGCGTAGGTGTCATGATCCCCTTTGCCCAGCAACACGGGATAGGCCCCGTTGATCAGCCGGATAATGACGCTGGGCTGGACATTCCGGCGGTTGATGTCCTCCAGCCGTGACAGAACATCACGGGCAATCCCGCTGCGGGTTGCCATCCGCATCCATCCGTCGGCGCCGGCATCCTGAGTCATCACATTTCCAGAAGGGCTATCCAGCGCCATCGGGAACAGGGTATCACCGGCCTCCCGGTCGCCGGCCGAGAATACGGCATCGCCCACCACCCTCACATTACGGGCGGCCGCCGCATCGGGAAGTTCCCTGATGACCTTCTGCAATTCAACCAAGGCCGCTTTATATCCGTCCCTTGCCAGCACCAGGTCGATCGTCTCATTCACAAGCGCGGTACACCCGGCGGGCGACCCCTTGAATTTCGAGCGCGCGATTCCAAGAACCTGCTCCGCCACGTCCCAGTGGCGTCCGCGGATCAGGGTCGCCATGGTGACGTGCGTGAGGCTCAACGCCCCGGATTCCGTCATCCGGGCCAGATAGCCCCCGAACACCCCGGGTATGCCTGGCAGTTGCTCCGATTGAACCATCGCGTTCAAATGCATGGTGGCTAGGCGCGAGACAGTCCACTCATCAAACCGGCCCCCCTGAAGGCCGTTGCACCAGCGCATCAGCTCCTGGTGAAGTCCCCGGGACATGAAATAGTCTTCAATCACACCGATGACCCGCCCGGCCTGTTCCGGAGCCTTGTCGACCGCGACACGGAACCGGGTCAGGGCGGCATCCGTCCGGCTTGCCCTCAACTCAATCGACAACATCGCCCCCAGGAAGGCCTCCTGCTGGTTCTTGTAATGCCGGCTGTTGTAATAGGAATTCAGCCGGGAAAGGGCTTTGTCGACTTTCCCCTCCGCGGCAAGTCTCTGGGCCTCACTGATCACCACCCCGACATCCGCCCCGGCCCGGGGTCCGCACCCCGCAGACAAAAGCAAGGAACTCCCCGCCAACAATACAAGGAACATTTTTCTCATGCTCATCCTCCCTATGGCTCGTCGTGTCATCATCGCCGGCCAGTAAACTAACACCCACCCGCATCCCCCCGTCAATCAGTAAATCCCCCCCGCGACCTTGCAC
>CAZMSS010000101.1:0-9816 GCA_964568965.1 uncultured Verrucomicrobiota bacterium
TACACCTCTCTATTCGTCGGCAGCGTCAGATGTGTATAAGAGACAGCCCTCAACGACACCCCGGGGGATTTGCTGATGCGGCAGTTCTCGGTGGCACGCGACCAGGACGGGGTTATTCCCTTTGCCCGGCTCCCGCTGGACCGGATCCGGAAATACAAGGTGGTGGCCTGCCCCTGGAGCCCGCCGGAGTGGATGAAAAAAGGGGTTGCGGGCGGGAATGCCGGAAAGATTGCATGGGATCCCCGGTTGCTCGAAGCGTATGCGCTTTATCTGGCCCGGTTCGTGGAGGAATACCGCAGGGCGGGGATTCTGATCGATCATCTCCTCGTCCAGAATGATCCCGCCTCGGCGGGGCGTGTGCCGGGGTGTTTGTGGACGGGTGCCCAGTTGCGTGATTTCATCCGGACCTATCTGGGGCCGATGTTCCATAAGCGGCGGATCCCGACCCGGCTCTGGCTGGGACCCCTGGATTCCGTGCATTATGCCGCCCAGGCCCTGCCGGTGCTCAGCGATCAGTTGGCGATGCAGTTCGTGGCGGGGTTAGCCTACCAGCACGAGGCCCGGGACATGCTCGTCCGCGTGCGCCGCGCATTCCCGGAGACACTACTGATGCAGTCGGACTGTGGGGGCGGGGATGGCCGCAATACCTGGGCGCAGGCGCATGAGACCTTTTCGGTGGTCCAGCAGGCGATCAGTCATGGCGCCTGCATCTGCCTCTATGAAAACCTGGTCTTCCCGGCCGGGGGGCGGGACCTGGAGGGCAACGGGCGCAATTCCCTGGTTGTCGTGGATCCCTTGACCCGGGCCTGCTCCCTGACGCCTGATTATCATGTGTTCCGCCACTTCTCCTGCCTGGTCGACCGGTATGCGGTCCGGCTGGGGTTGACGGGGGACTGGGCGGAGCACGCGGTGGCGTTCTATAACGATGACGATGAGAGCCGGGTCCTGGTGATCCAGAACCCCGAGCCGGAGTTCCGGCGGGTGGTGCTGGAGGATGGGGACCGCCTGCTGGCGCTCCCCCTGCCGCCGGAGTCGTTCAACACCATTGTGCTGTAGGGGGATGAAAAGCAAAAACCCCGAACCGTAAGGTCCGGGGTTTTTGTCCAAACGGCAGCTGCCGTGTACGACCTAGCGCTTCGAGAACTGGAAGCGTTTACGGGCGCCGGGCTGACCGTATTTCTTGCGTTCCTTCATGCGGGAATCGCGGGTCATGCAACCGCTGGCCTTGAGGACCGTGCGGAGCGAGGCGTCCGAAACCTGGAGGGCGCGGGCGATGGCGTGGCGAAGGGCGCCGGCCTGTCCCACGATCCCGCCGCCGGTCAGGCTGGCTGACAGGTCAAACTTCCCGAGCGTGTCGGTGAGTTTCATCGGCTGCTGGATGTAATGCATCGTTGCTTCATTTCCGAAGTAGATTTCCGGCGCCTTCTTATTGACGATCCATTTGCCGGTACCCGGTGTTAAACACACCCGGGCGACTGATGTTTTACGGCGTCCCGTTGCACTGTATGATTCGACTTTTTCGGCCACGTGATGTCCCTCGTTACTTCAGTTCAACTACTTTGGGGTTCTGGGCGGCGTGAGAATGCTCAGCGCCCGCAAACACCTTCAAACGCTTGATGATCTTCGCGCTCATCTTGTTGCCGGGGAGCATGCCCTCGACGGCCTTCTTGATGATGCGGTCAGGGTGCCGTTCGCGCATCATGGCCACCGTGGTGGTCCTGTGACCGCTCCGGAACCCGGTATAGCGCTGATAAACCTTCTGGGTTTCCTTGCTACCCGTCAATTTCACGTCCTTGGCATTGATCACGACGACAAAGTCGCCGGTGTCAATCGAGGGCGTAAAGATCGCCTTGTTGCGTCCACGCAGGAGATTGGCGACCTTGACCGCCATCCGCCCGAGCGGCTTTCCAGCCGCATCCACTACATACCAGCTACGCTGGATTTCGCTCTCTTTAGGTAGAGATGTTTTCATTCTGCTTCCAACCTTTCAGACCGTAAAAAGCGTGCCTGTTTACCCCATCAGGGCGGGGGGTGTCAACCACTATTTCGGGGAAGTTCAAACCGTCTCTTGACACCTGAGGGGGGCGCAACTAAGGTTCCTCCATTATTTTTAAAGGAGAACAAGGCGTGATTCGAGCAAAAATCATCGGGGCCGGCGGTTACGGCGGTGTGGGCATTGTGGAGCTTCTGACAAATCATCCCGGCGCCAAAATCGCCAGCCTGGTGGATGTGACGGATGTCGGGTCGCCCATCAGCAAGCTGTATCCCCACCTGACCGGGTTCTGTGACATTCCGATTGTGGATCCCAAGGACCCCGTGGCCCAGCAGCCGGTGGATGTGGTGTTCACCGCCACGCCCGACGGTGTCGGCATGAAGCTGGCCCCTGAAATCCTGGCCTCGGGCGCCAAGCTGGTGGATTACAGCGGCGACTTCCGCTTCAATACCCAGGACAGCTATGCGGAGTATGCCAGCCGGATCGGGCTGGCCACCACCCATGCCTCGCCGGAGGTCCTCTCCCAGGCTGTGTACGGTATCGCGGAACTGCACCGCGGCAAGATCAACAAGGACCGGAAAGTGGTCGGGAATCCCGGATGTTTCGCCGTCAGCTGCATCCTCGGGCTCTCCCCGGCGGTGAAGCACAACCTGGTGGACCCCTTCAGCGTGATCTGCGACTGCAAGACCGGCGTGTCGGGCGCGGGCAAGAAGCCCAACGCCACTTTCCACTACCCGGCGCGGTACGATCACATGAACGTCTACAAGCTCGCCGGGCACCAGCATGTCTGCGAGATCGAGCGCGAGCTCAGCCTGCAGGCCGGCACCGAGATCCGCGTCACCTTCACGGCCCAGGTTGTTCCCGTCTGCCGCGGCATCATGTCGAGCCTGTACGGACAGCTCAAGGCGGATACGAAGGTGGAGGACGTGATCGCCCTCTACCGCGACTTCTACAAGGACAGCGCCTTTGTGCGGATCTTCGACCGGTCCGCCTCGGTCGGGTCCATGCATGTGCGCGGGACGAATTTCTGCAACCTCATCGTGGACGTTGACGCCCGCACCCGCAAGCTGCGGGTGATTTCGCACATCGACAACCTGATGAAGGGGCAGGCGGGCTCGGCCCTGCAGAACATGAACCTCCTCTTCGGCCTGCCGGAAACGACCGGCCTGATGCGGGCGGGAATGTATCCGTAACGATTATTGGGAAACAACGTGTTGAACTTTCGAAAGGAAATGAAAATGGAAGAAGCAAAGACAATTATCGCGGACGATGTGGAAATTACCGGTTCGATCAAGTGCGCCGGCGGCGTGAAGATGTCCGGCAAGCTGAATGGCGACCTGGTCTGCGCCGGGGATGTCCTGGTCGAGAAGGGCGCCGCCATCAAGGGCAACGTCAACGCCGCGTCGATCGTGGTGCTGGGTATGGTGAAGGGCAATATCGTGGCCAAGGAGCGCATCGAGCTCAAGGGCACGGCGCGCGTAGCCGGCGACCTGAAGGGCCGCCGCCTTGTCGTGGAGGAAGGCGTCACGCTCATGGGTAAATCTGAGATCAGTCCCTCCGAGTCGGCTTCCGGCGAGGCGGCCCTGGATATCGAGACTCCCGCAGCGGTGACGGATGAGCCTGCCAAGACGGACGAGGAAGGCACCCGGTCAAGCCCTGCCATGCGGCCGGGTATGGATCCGCGCACTCGCGCCGGCCAGTTGTTTGCCCGGAAATAAAGGGGGTTCAGGATGGCGGCAAAACATGGATTGGGACGGGGGTTGGGAGCCTTGATCCGGGATACTCCTGCGGAGGCCGCCCCGGTGGCCTCACCGGGCACCGGCGGGTCCCTGATGGTGGATGCCGCCCGGATCCGGCCGAATCCGTTTCAACCCCGGCGGGTCTTCGTGAAGGAGGCGCTCGATGAACTCGTCGCCTCCATCAGGGAGCACGGGGTCATTGAGCCGCTGATTGTCAGGAAGGCCGAGGAGGGCTTCGAACTCATTGCCGGCGAGCGGCGCTGGCGCGCCGCCCGCGAAGCCGGCCTGAAGCAGGTCCCGGTGATTGTCCGCGAGGCCACCGATCTCCAGGCACTGGAACTTGGTCTGATCGAAAACCTCCAGCGCGCGGACCTTAATGTGGTCGAGGAGGCCGAGGGGTATCAGGCCCTGGCCAACGAGTTCAAGCTGACCCAGGACGAGATCGCGAAGAAGGTCAGCAAGGGCCGCGCCTCCATCGCCAATGCCCTGCGATTGCTCTCCCTGCCCAAGGAAGTGAAGAAGTTCTTGTCCGAGGGACTGCTGTCCGCCGGGCACGCCAAGGTGCTGCTCGCACTTCCGACCGAGCCGGAACAGTGCCGGATGGCGGAGCGCGTGATCAAGGACGGGCTGTCGGTCCGCGACCTGGAACGCATCATCGAGCATGCCCGCAAGATCCCCCGCAAGAAAACGCCGGGGAAAGAGGATATTCCCGCCAGTCACCTGGTCTTCCTCACGGACAAGCTGCACCAGTATTTCGGCACAAGTGTCCAGATCCAGCCCTGCCGCACGACGGCCAACGGGCGCAAGGTGAAGGGCAGTGTCGGGATTGATTTCTATACGAACGAGGACCTCGACCGCATCCTGGACCTGCTCGGCCTCACGGATCGGGGATGAAAAGGGTTGTCCTTGCCGCGCTCCTGTTCTGCGCCTCATGCGCACCGCGCGAAGCACCCCCCGGGGTGCAGCCCGCATACTCCGTTTCGGCCCTGACGGGGGATTCCGCCATTCGCGAGGTGGAGCCGTTTGTCGCGCTGGGGCCGAAAGTGCCGGGTACTGTGGGTGCCCGCAAGGCGGCCACCCATCTGATGGACCGTCTGGCCGCCATGGGGCTGAAGGCGGTCCGGGATGAATTCACGGATGCCACACCCGATGGAACCGGAACCTTTGTCAATGTCACGGCGACGCTGCCGGGGAAGAAACCCGGCATGATTATCCTGGCGGCGCATTGGGATACGAAGTCAGGCATCGACGGATTTTCCGGGGCGAATGACTCCGGTTCAGGCGTCGGGCTTCTGCTGGCCCTGGCGCCGATCCTCAGGATGGGGGCGGGGGAGGGGCCGTCTGTCATGCTGGCCTTTCTTGACGGGGAGGAGTGCCGGGTCAACTACACGCCCCATGACGGCCTTCATGGCAGCCGGCATCTTGCCCGGAGTCTGGTGGCTTCCGGGCGGGCCCCGGAGGTTCGCGCCCTGATCCTGCTGGATATGGTTGGCGACCGGAGCCTGAATGTGGCGATTCCCAGGAACGGGACGCCGGAATTGATGTCCGCCGTGTTCAAGGCTGCGGAGGAAGGCGGTGTCCGGGATAAATTCTCACTGGCCCGCATGGAGATTCTGGACGATCATCAGCCGTTTCTGGAGGCCGGGATACCCGCCATCGACCTGATCGATTTCGACTATGGTTCAGCCCCCGGCCTGAACGACTACTGGCACACCCCCGCCGATACCCTCGATAAACTCAGTCCCGCCAGCCTGGAAATTGTAGGGCGCGTTGTGTTGAGGGTGTTGAACACTCTCTTCTACTCAGCCTCGACATCCTTGAGCACCGCCAACTGATCGGCGATGCCGGTCCCGATGGGATTGATCTTCTTGCCGTCCAGGATTTTGGAAATGATGTCCTTGGTATCGCTGGCGAAGTCGCTCTTAAGGATCCACTTGAGGAAGCCGGCGTCGACGCGGGCGAGTTCACCGACCAGGCGGCCCTTGTTTTTTCCGAAATTGATGGCGATTTCGCCGTTCTGCCAGCGGAGCTTGCCGTCGCGATCCACCCAGGAGGGATCGCGCAGGTTGCAGTACTTGTCCAGTTCGTTCAGGTCGCGGGGCAGGTCGCCGTATTTGGCGAACTGGCCCTCCAGCACGCGGACGGTGGCCAGGGCATCGGCTTCGGCCCGGTGGCCCTCGAGGAAGAGTTCGCCGCAGTAGAACTTCAATGCTGCCGCCAGGTCGCGGGGCTCCCGCTTGTGGTAGATCCTCTGGGAGTCGATGATGCGCCGCCCCTCCATGCTGAAGTTGAGGCTGGCGCGCAGGAACTCCTCGATCAGCATGGGGATGTCGAAGCGGATGATGTTGTACCCCCCGAGGTCGCAGCCTTCCATGAGCCGGAAGAGATCGGGTGCGAGGGCCTTGAAAGTGGGCTTGTCGGCCACATCCGCATCCGTGATGCCATGGATGGCGGCGGATTCGGCGGGGATGGGCATCCCGGGGTTGATCAGGAAGGTGTGGAGCTGGTGTTCACCCTTGGGTGGCATCAGCTTCACAATCGATAATTCGATAATCCGGTCGGTCCTCGGGTTGATCCCGGTGGCCTCGATGTCAAACACGGCCAGCGGCCGATCCAGTTGCCATTTAAACATGAGAGTCTCCAATTCGGGGGGCACCATACCGGAGCCTTTCCAAAAAAGCAACGCAAGCATTGACATGGCCGCCCGTTTCCGACATTATGACCCGCCCTGAAACGAAAAAGGGTTAGATTTGGAGTAAGACGATGTCGATGCATGCCAGCTTGAAATCGGCGGATAAAATTGCCGCCAAACGTAATGTCCTTAAGCGATTCGAACGAGTTGACCTCCTGCGCAAGCGCGGGAAGTGGAAAGCGGGCACCCGTGGATTCGGGCTCCCCAAGACCAAGCCTGAATAAGCCGGTCCGCCTTCAGAAATACCTCGCAGCGTGCGGGGTAGCCTCCCGGCGCGCCTGCGAGCTGTTCATTGCGGACGGCAGGGTCACAGTCAACGGCCGTCCTGTCGTGCAACAGGGTCTCTGTATCAATCCGGAGACCGATGTTGTCGAGATGGACGGCCAGCGTGTTTTTCCAGAGCGCAAGCTCTACTTCATGCTCAACAAGCCCGTTGGGTTCCTCTGCACCTGTGCGGACACCCATGGCAGGCGCACGTTCATGGATTTCTTTCCCGGAGTCCAGGAGCGGCTCTATCCCGTCGGTCGGCTTGACCAGGACAGCGAGGGGTTGCTGATTGTCACCAATGACGGCGACCTGGCCTTGCGCCTGACCCATCCCCGGCATGAGGTTGCCAAGACCTACCATGTCCGGCTTGACGCCCCCCTGAGTGCGGAAGCCCGCCGCCGGATGCTCGACGGCGTGGAGTCGGATGGCGAGGTGCTGCGGGCGGAATCAATCGCGGCGATACAGTCCTCCCAGCGGCAGGGCGCGGCGCCGGCACTGAATGAGTACCAGTTTATCCTCAAGGAGGGGCGCAAGCGCCAGATCCGGCGCATGGTGGCGAATGTCGGGTTTGAGGTATACGCCCTGCGCCGCGTCGCCGTCGGCTCGCTGATTTTGGGGGCGCTTCCGGAAGGCAAGGCACGCGCGCTGTCCAGTCGCGAAGTGGAAACCTTGTTCCGGGAGGCCGGGATGGACAAACTTGGCGCATAAGTTCGAGTCAAGTGTGGAGCGGAATCGCTAACGATTCCGGCTGGAAATTGTGTCGCCATGGATCAAGGCGGGAAAGAAAGATCAGAGGTCAGCATGAACATGAATTGGATGATCCTGGGTATGCTTTGCACGGTCTCGGCCTTCGGGCAGGGCGCGACCAATCTGCAGGTCCGGACTATTGCCGACAAGGTGAACTTGCGGGTCCGGCCCGAGTCCGGCACCGAGGTGGTGGCACAGGCCGGGGACGGGCTGGTGCTCAGCGCCGTCCGGGTTGAGGGCGAATGGCTTGGCGTCCTGGCCCCCACCAACGCCGGGGTGTGGGTAAAGAGCCAATTTGTGAAAAACGGGGTGGTGGCCGGGGACAAAATCAAGCTCCGCTCGGGGCCGGGGATCAGTTACCGGGATATCGGGCTGCTTCGCAAGGGGACGGCGGTGACGATCCGGATGACCCAGGGCGAATGGCTCAAGGTCGACCCGCCGACGGACCTCGTCCTGTGGGTGAACAGGAGCCTGGTGCAGGCGGTGGTGGCACCGGTTCCCGAGGTTGCACTGGCGACTAACACCGCGGCGGTGGAGATCGCGGGAACGGGTGGCGAAGTGTCGACCAATGCCGTCCTGACGCGTGAGCTTCCCCCGGGGCTGGTCCGGGATCAGTTGGCCGCCGTGTTGGGGCAGGGTGCCCTGGTGGAGCGGACGGGCATGGTCGAGCGGGTGCCCCTGGCCTTTTTCAGAGGTGTGGATTACCGGCTTATTGATGTGCGGGATGGTACCCGGGTGACGGTGTGTTTCCTGCAGGGCAATGACAGCCAGATGCCCTCGCTGGTCGGCCGCCGGCTCATCGTGAAGGGTCGCGAATACTGGTTGAAGAACCAGCGCTTCGCCGTTGTCTACCCCGAGCTGATTACGCCGGTTGCGGAGTAATGTCCCCGAGCCTTTTCCGTTGATTCGCGATCAGGCTTTCGATTACTCTCCTGCCGTTCCCGGAAACTTTTATTTCCCTTTTGGAGAGGTGGCAGAGTGGTTTAACGCGCCGGTCTTGAAAACCGGAGAGCCGAAAGGCTCCGGGGGTTCGAATCCCTCCCTCTCCGCCATCCTTCGCTCTGCGCCTGACGGCTTGAGCTACGGATGGTCTCCGACCGTTCCTTAAAGGTGCGGGGTAAGCCCTTCGATGGGCAGGTCGAACCAGAACAGGCTTCCCTTTTTCTCCTCGCTTTGGACGCCGATCTGGCCGCCATGGGCTTCCACGGCCAGTTTGCAGAAGGCGAGGCCGAGGCCGGTGGAATGGCGTTCTCCTTTGAGCGCACCCTTGACTTGGAAGAATTTCTCGAAGATCTTCCGGTGATATTCAGGGGAGATCCCTTGCCCGTTGTCCCGGATGGTAACTCGGGCCATGCCCTCATGTATCCCGACTCCGATGTGGATTTCCCCCACGTTATCCGGGGTGAACCGGATGGCGTTGCTGAGGATGTTGTGGATGACCCGTGTGATCAGGTCGCGGTCCGCCGTCACGCTGCCCCGTTCCAGTTCGCTTTCCAGCGTGATGTGCCGCGCCTTGAGCAGGGGGAGGGCCATCTGGATGGCGTCCTTGGCCATCTGGATCAAGTCGCACGGCTCCAGATTCAGGGGGATGAGCCCGGCTTCCATGCGGCTCACATCCAGGATGGAATTGACCATCTCCATAAGGGTCCGGGTGGAGGCTAGCGCTTCATTGACGTTTTCGGTGACGCGCGGGGGCAGGGGGACGTCCTTCATGGATGTGATCTGTTCGAGGCAGATATTGGCGGTCAACAGGGGGTTCCTTGCGTCATGGACGATCATGTGGACGAGGTTGTCGCGCATTTCCTCCAGATTCCGGAGCGCGGCATAGCTCTCCTGCAGGGCGCGCTGTTGCCGTCGGAGTTCGAGATGGGTTTCGACGCGCGCCACCACTTCCTTGATCTCGAATGGCTTGGTCACATAGTCGACCCCGCCGGCGGAAAAGCCCTTGACCACGTCGATGCTCTTGGTCAGGCCGCTGATAAAGATCACGGGTATGTCTTTCGTGGCTTCACCGGCCTTGATCGCCTGGCAGATTTCGTACCCGCTCATGTCCGGCATGGTGACGTCGAGCAGCACCAGGTCCGGGGTAGCGGAGCGAAGGGATTGAAGCGCCAGGCGCCCGCTGAGTGCCGCCCGGGTCGTGTAGCCCCTCTGCTGGAAAATTTCAGACAGCAACTGGAGGGTGGAGGGAGAATCATCCACGATCAATATTTCCGACCCCTTTTCCTGTTTCCGCTCTTCTTGCATGCCTGCCATCCTAGCTCAATCCCTCTCGCTTTGACCAGTTTGAAGTCCGATGCTGCCCTCTGCCCACTGCCCTCTGCCCTCTGCCTACTTTCTTGTCCCCCTGCCGGTGCTGTGTTAGCATTCCCGGCCAT
>CAZMSS010000102.1:0-9713 GCA_964568965.1 uncultured Verrucomicrobiota bacterium
GTCCTTATCACGGCACAGCGTTTTGACCCCTCCGTCCCCTGGAAAAAGAGCCGGCCGGAATCGCGGGCGGGATACGCCGTGGTCATTGCCGACGGGCGATTGGTGACCACTGAAGACCTGGTCCGCAACGCACTGCTGGTGGAAGTACGCCGCCCGGGCGATGCCGCCAAGACAACGGCAACCGTGCTGACCGCCGACCCGCGTATCAATGCCGCCCTGCTGGCCGCGCCGACAACCGGTTTGACCGCCCCCGAATGGGCGGATCCGGTCAAGCCCGGCGCCAAAATCCAGCTCGTTCAATTTGATGACGCCGGCCAGCGGCAAAACGGCGAGGGGCGCATCACCGGAATTGAAGTGGGCCCGATCCCCTCCTCCATCCACAGCGTCCTCACCTTTCAGGCACTGACCGATCTCAAGCTCGACCGCGTCGGTGCGCCGGCCTTCCATGAAGGCCGGCTGATGGGCCTGGTCATGCAATACGATGGTGCCAGCCAGACCAGCACGGTCCTGCCCGCCGCCATCCTGAAACGTTTTATCGAGGATGCCAGCCACCCCCCTTACCAGGGCGTTGCGGTCGCAGGGTTGATGTGGACGCCCCTCATCGAGCCGGCCAAACGACAGTATCTCGGTCTCCCGTCCGACGACCGCGGCGTCATGGTTCTGCGCACCATCCCGGGCTCCAGCACATCAGGCATCTTGCAGCCCGGTGACGTGATACTTTCCTGGGATGGCTACCCGATCGATTCCCAGGGGTACTACAATGACCCCGACTACGGGCGGCTCATGCTGGTCCACCTGATTATGGGACGGCGCCATCCGGGCGAAACCATTGCGGTAACGCTCTGGCGAAACCACAAGAGCGAGGAAGTCCAGCTCAAGCTCGACGCTTATGATGACTCACGCGCTCTGGTGCCCATGAACATCGGGGGAGAGCAGGCTGAATACCTGGTTGAAGGCGGCCTGATCATCCGCGAACTGTCGGCCGATTATCTTCTCGCCCGCGGCCCCCAATGGATGATCAACTCCAATCCCCGCCTCGTGAACCTCTACCTCACTCATGCCCAGGCACCGGAGAAACCCGGCGACCGGGTCGTAATCCTGTCCGCCGTACTGCCCGACCCCATCAATGTTGGGTACCAGGAAATGCGGGACGAGGTGATCCTGCGCGTCAACGGGCAGCCGGTGTCGAACATCAAGGATGTGTTTGCCGTCCGCGACAGGGACAAGGGAATCACCCGGTTCACAACACAAACCCTGGGGGTGGACCTGGTACTGGACAAGACCACTCTTCCGGAAGCCAACCGCCGCATTGCCGAGGTGTACCGCATCCCGAAAATGCAGCACCGCAAACCGCTCCCGCCCGTTGGGCCGCTGCGTACCCTTACGCAAGCGCCCGGGATTAAATAACGTAACTCGGTGATCCCCGTGATTCGAGATCGGTCTGATTCCGGACCAGTTCCTTGAGCGTAATGCCGGACATGGTGGCCCGGATCGAGTCTTCGACCCGTTTCCATACATCCCGTGATACGCAGGACATGCTACGCTCGCATCCGCCGGGATCATCCACGCAATCCACGACGCAGACAGGCCCCTCCAGAACGGTAACCACATCCAGCAGGGTGATCTCCTCAGCCCCCTTGGCAAGCATATAGCCGCCTTTGGCGCCCCGGGCTGACGTGACGAACCCGGCTCCCTTCATCGGGTTGATGACCTGCCACAAATACTTCTCGGATATGTCCTGGCGCTTTGCGATGTCGCGTAAAATGACCGGCCCGTGCTCCTGATGCGCGGCAATGTCCAGAAGCACCCTGAGCCCATAACGCCCCTTTGTGGAGATTTTCATATTATCACCCGATGCCTTAAGAATGTATCTCTAGTAATCCCAGTAGTGTTAAAAACTTATCACAAGTAAGCAGATAGAGTAAAGAATTCTCTGCCCCCAGTGCCTTTCCATGTTTGGATTGTGCCTTATATCAGGGAGCCGTTGAAAATCTTTTGACACAATCAGAAAAATACATTACCTTGTCTATCAATTGAGTAGAGATACAAGCAATGACAGTACAATTATCAACACTACTTGCTCAGTCCGGCAACCGTAAGGATGACAGAACAGGGGCTATTTCTGTACCGATATATCAGACAGCCTCGTTCGGGCACCCTGCCCTGGGACAAAGCACGGGATTCGACTATTCACGAACCTCGAACCCGACGAGACTGGCTCTGGAAGAGACCTTGGCGGCGGCTGATGGCGGCGTAAAGGGGTTTGCCTTTGCCTCCGGGCTTGCGGCTATAGACGCGGTGCTGCATCTCTTCAGGAGCGGCGATCGAATCATCGTCACAGAGGATCCCTACGGCGGAACAGTCCGTCTGTTTGAAAAGGTCTTCCGCCCGCTGGGAATCGACGCCATCTATGTTGACACCTCCGAACTGAAGGCGGTTGAGGAGGCGCTGAAATACCCGGGAGTCAAGGGTATCTTCGTGGAAACACCCACCAATCCCCTCTTGAAGATTGCCGACATCAGGGGCATCTCGGCATTGGCCAAGCCCCGGAATATTCTGACCATCGTGGACAATACCTTCCTGACGCCGGTTTTCCAAAAACCCCTCGTGCTGGGAGCCGACATTGCGGTCTATAGCGCCACGAAATATCTCTCCGGACACAATGACGTGGTGGCCGGCGCCGTGGTGGTCGGCACCACCGAACTGGCGGAGCGGATCGGCTTCTACCAGAATGCGATCGGTGCTATCCTCGGGCCGCAGGACTCCTGGCTGGTCATCCGCGGACTGAAAACCCTCCCTTTGCGCCTTCACAAACAGCAGGAGAACGCCCAGCGGATAGCCTCGTGGTTATCCACTCACCCCCGGGTGCGGCTGGTTCGCTATCCCGGTCTCGCCCAGCATCCCGGACGGGATATTCTAACCCGCGAAAATATCGGTTTCGGCAGCATGATTTCATTCGAGGTTGACGCAGCCTCCCGGGTGGCTAAGATCCTATCCGGTGTGAAGGTTTTCCTGTTTGCGGAAAGTCTGGGGGGCGTGGAGTCCCTCATCACCTATCCCGCCGTGCAGACCCATACCGACTTGGATCCTATTGTGAGAAACCGCCTGGGTATCAATGACCGGCTGCTGCGCCTGTCGGTCGGAATCGAGGACGTGAATGACCTGATCAGCGACCTGGAGGCTGTCCTGTGAATTACCAGACCAAACTGATTCATTCGGGCAAGGATCGCGATCCCTATACCGGGGCATCGAGTATTCCCATCTACCAGACCTCAACTTTCGCCCAACCGGACCCGGAACATCCCGGGCCCTACGACTACGCCCGCAGCGGCAATCCCACCCGTGAGGCACTGGAGCAAACCATTGCCCTGCTGGAGGGTGGCACCCATGGTCTCGCCTTTTCCTCCGGCATGGCGGCCACCTCATCGGTCCTCCTGCTCTTCAAGCCCGGCGACCATCTGGTGGTGGGAAATGACATCTATGGCGGAACCTACCGTATCCTGACCGGCCTTTTCAAACGCTGGCAACTGGACGTCACCTTTACCGACAGCACCGATCCCGCCGCCGTCCGGAAGGCCATCACACCCGCCACCAAGGCCCTTTTCGTGGAAACCCCCGCCAATCCCCTGCTCAACATCACCGACCTCCGGGAGATGGTGAAGATAGCCAGGGAACACACCCTGCTGGCCATCACTGACAATACGTTCATGACCCCCTATCTCCAGCGTCCCCTGGAGCTTGGCTTTGACATTGTCGTGCACAGCGCTACCAAGTTCCTCGGAGGGCACAGTGATTTGATTGCCGGCGTGGCCGTCACCCGCGAGGAGATGCTGGGGCGGCATCTCAGGGCCATACAGAACGCATTCGGCGCCATTCTCGGCCCCCAGGATTCCTGGCTGGTGCAAAGGGGCATCAAGACTCTCGGCGTCCGCATGGAAGCCCAGCAGAAGACGGCGGGCGAACTGGCGCTGTGGTTAAGCCGTCATCCGGCTGTGGGCAAAGTCCATTACCCCGGCCTGAAGGATCACCCCGGCCGCCTTGTTCACGAGGGTCAATCCCTTGGCGCCGGGGCGGTTCTCTCCTTTGAACTGGCAGGCAAGCCCGAAGTCCTCCGCCTTCTCAAGCAAACCAAACTGGCCCTTCCTGCCGTGAGTCTCGGGGGCGTGGAAAGCATTCTTTCCTATCCCGCCATGATGTCGCACGCCGCCATGCCTCGACCGGAGCGGCTGGCGCGCGGCATTACCGACGGTCTAGTCAGGCTTTCCGTGGGACTGGAGACGGCAGAAGACTTGATAACGGATATGGATTCAGCATTAAAATAAACGGCAGAAGAGAAAGGCAACACAGAGATGAGCAAGATATACGGAGATAATTCGCAGTCCATCGGGAATACCCCGTTGGTGAAACTGAACAAAATCACCCAAGGTGCGAAAGCCACGGTCCTGGCCAAAATCGAGGGACGCAATCCGGCCTACTCGGTGAAATGCCGCATCGGTGCCGCGATGATCTGGGATGCCGAGAAGCGTGGCGTGCTCACGCCGGGCGTTGAAATTGTCGAGCCCACCAGTGGCAACACCGGTATCGCACTGGCCTATGTCGCCGCCGCCCGTGGATACAAGCTGACCCTGACGATGCCGGAGACCATGAGCGTGGAGCGCCGCCGCGTCCTGGCGGCCTTTGGCGCCACCCTCGTGCTCACTCCCGGCGCGGAGGGAATGAAGGGAGCCATCAAGCGGGCCGAGGAGATCGCCGCATCGGACCCGTCCCGGTATTTCCTGCCCCAGCAGTTCAAGAACCCGGCCAACCCGGCGATTCATGAGGCCACCACCGGCCCGGAAATCTGGAATGATACCGATGGCAATATCGATGTCCTCGTCTCAGGCGTCGGCACCGGCGGCACCATCACCGGGATCTCCCGCTACATCAAGAACACCAGGGGTAAAAAGATCATCTCGGTGGCTGTGGAACCCAAGGAAAGCCCCGTCATCACGCAGCGGCGCGCCGGTCAGGACCTGAAGCCCGGGCCCCACAAAATCCAGGGCATTGGCGCCGGGTTCATCCCCGATACGCTTGACCTGTCGCTCGTGGACCGGGTCGAGCAGGTGGATAGCGCCGAGGCTGTCGCCTTCGCACGCCGGCTCGCCAAGGAGGAAGGCATGCTGGTCGGCATCTCCTGCGGGGCCGCCGCCGCGGTCGCCGCACGTCTGGCGCAACTCGATGAGTTCGCGGGCAAGACCATCGTCGTGATCCTGCCGGATGCCGGCGAACGGTACCTGTCCACCGTGCTCTTCGAGGGAATCTGACAATAGGGGCAAGGGGTTCAGGGATCGATGGGGATATAATCTGAACGGGAGAGGTGATGCATTCTGCCGATGAGGAAACCCTGGCCCGAACGCTTGAAAATGCACTGGGCAATGTGCCGTTTTATGAGCGGTGGCGAATTCATGACCCCGGGGCGGATCACCCGGTTGAACTACGGTATGCCGCCCTGCCCCACTTGACCAAGCGCGACATCCGGGCCCATATGCCCAGGGGGTTTGTCCCGAGGAACCGCGATTTCAAGGCAGGGGTTGAAGCCGGGGAAGTGGAACTGGTTTTAACCAGCGGGACAACCGAGGACCGCTCCTCGATCGTCTGGTATCAGCCCTGGTGGGATGCTTCGGAGCATGCGGCGGCAACCCTTCACACCGGACTGAACAAGGTCATCAACGGGTTCCAGCGTGAGGCGGTTCTTACCACCCCCCTGTGCGCGGGAACCGTCTGCCATATCGGAGACCTGCCTGTCGAGGAACGCACGATGGGACGGTTACTATTCCTGAACCAACAGGCTGACCCCGCACTGTGGTCGTCGCGTGACATGGACCGGATGATCCGGGAGCTCGACGCCTTCAAGCCGGAGCTGCTGGAGGCCGATCCGGCCTATCTGGCCATCCTGTGCCGGTATGCGGCGGAAAATGGGCATTCACTGTACAAGCCGGACTTTATTTCCCTCACCTATGAATTCCCGTCGTGCCTGCATTACCGCCAGATCCGGCGGGTATTCCCGGACACCCGGGTGCTGAGCTCCTATGGCTCAACCGAAACCGGTCACATCCTGACTGAATGTGAACACGGCCGGTTCCACCAGAATACGAAATACTGCCACCTCGAGGTCCAACCTCTGAAACTCTCCCGCGGGAACCCTCATGTCGGCAGGCTGCTGGTCACTACACTCGGCAACGCCTGGGTCAGCCTGCTGCGGTTTGACATCGGCGACCTGGTGCGCCTGGAAACACGGCCCTGCCCGTGCGGCCGGGCGGAGGGGCTCACGGTCTCCCGGATTCTAGGCCGTGTGCGCGACCTGACTTTCACGGATGACGGGCGGGCCGTGACGGTCGATGAACTGGACCGTATCGTGGGGCAGACCGATTCACTGATCACCTACCAAATGGAGCAGACAACCCGGCATGACTGCGTGTTTCACTATGTCACCGCCACCGGTCAGACGGCGCCAACGGCGACCATCCTCTCCGGATTGAAGTCCCTTTACGGATCCGGCGCGCGGATCACGATGCGTCCGGAGTCTGCAATTCCAACCGAGCCCTCGGGAAAGTTTCGCCTTGCCCGGACCGCTTTCTCATGGAACCCTGAGGACGTGTTCAAAACAAAAGACGGCCATCCATGAGCGACACCCGTATCGACCCCTTGGAGCGGACCCGTGCGGATTTCCCCCTGCTGGGCAGGAAGGTGGACGGACAGCCGATCGTGCACCTTGACAGCGGCTCGACCGCACCGAAACCCCAGTGCGTGATCGATGCCGTCACCCGTTATTACACCGACCACACGGCCAATGTGCACCGGGGGGTACACGGTCTTTCCGAGGAGGCGACGGAGCATTTCGAACGTGCGCGCCATGAAGTCGCGTCGTTCCTGAATGCCTCGCCGGCGGAGATCATCTTTACCAGGAATACCACTGAAGCCATCAACCTGGTGGCACACGGACTCGGGCTCAAGCCCGATGACGAAATCATCCTCCCCGCCCCCGAACACCACTCGAACTTCATGCCGTGGCGGGTCAGGGCGCAGGCCGTGATGGTCGGCATCGACTCCGAGGGAGTCCCCCTCTATGATGAAGTTGAGTCGCTCATGAGCCCGAAAACGCGCCTCGTCACGCTGGCCCAGGTTTCCAACACGCTCGGCGTCGTGGCGCCGGTGGAGCGATGGATTGCCGCCGCCCATGCCAGGAACATCCCCGCCTTCATAGACGCCTCCCAGAGCGCGAGCCATCTCCCCATTGATGTCAAGGCGTTGGACTGCGACTTTCTCGCCGCCTCGGGCCATAAATTACTGGGCCCCTCCGGGGTTGGAATCCTGTACGGAAAGCGGGAATTGCTGGAATCCCTGGCCCTCTACCAGACCGGTGGTGGCATGGTGAAGCTCCATGGGGATGACCGGTTCATCCCCCATGACAGCCCCTTCCGGTTTGAAGCCGGCACCCCGAATATCGAGGGCGTGATCGGGCTTGGCGCCGCAATCGCCTATCTCCGGGCCATCGGGATGGAGGCGGTTCATGCGCACTCCCGCGACCTAGGGCAGTACCTCGTGGAAGCCCTGGCCACGATTCCCGGCGTGGAGGTTCTGGCCCGCAGTGTCCCCTTCTCCCGACGGATCGGTCTGGCCACCTTCACGGTGGGAAAAGGGGGGCTGAGCGCCGATACCGTGGCCCGGCAACTCTATGACCGGCATCAGGTCCTCGTAAGCGGCGGCTACCACTGCGCCCACATCCTCCATCACCGGCTGAAGCTGGAGGGAACCGTCCGGGCATCCACCCATGTCTTCAACACCCATGCCGACATCGACCTTCTGGTCGCGGGACTCAAGGACATCCTGGACGTCTGACCATGAACGGGATCTAGCCGGTTTCCTGTCCTCAGCCCGCCGACTTCAGCGCCTGGTCAAGGTCAGCCAGGATGTCATCAATATGCTCAATGCCGATCGAGAGACGGACGAGTTCGGGCGAAATGCCGCCCTCGCGCTGCTGCTCCTCGGTAAGCTGGGAATGGGTCGTGGTCGCCGGGTGAATCGCCAGGCTCTTCGCATCACCCACATTGGCCAGCAATGAGAACAGCTTGAGGCTGTCGATGAACTTCCGTCCGGCTTCGGCACCGCCCTTGATGCCAAAAACCACCATGCCGCCAAAACCCCGGGAGAGGACCTTGCGGGCCACGCCATGCGATGGGTCATCCACCAGACCGGGATATCGGACCCAGGATACAGACTTATGGTGTTTCAGATAATCGGCAACGGCAAGGGCGTTCTGGCAATGCCGTTCCATCCGCAACGCCAGGGTTTCAATGCCCTGCAGGAACAACCACGCATTGTCCGGCGAAATGCAGGCACCCAGATTGCGCAACGGCACCAACCTCATGCGGAGGATGAACGCCAGCGGAGCCAGCGGTCCGAGGTCCAGTGCGTAGCGGATGTTGTGGTAGCTGGCATCCGGCTCGGTCAGCAACGGAAACTTCCCGCTCGTCCAGTCGAACTTCCCGGAATCCACCACGATGCCGCCGATGCCCGCACCGTGCCCGCCCAGCCACTTGGTCAGCGAATGCACCACGATATCCGCGCCCTGCTCGATGGGTCGCTGCAGGAACGGCGTGCTGAAGGTGCTGTCCACCACCAGCGGCAGGCCGTGGGCATGGGCCACCTTGGCAATGGCGGGGATATCCACAACATCCAGGACGGGATTCCCGATCGACTCGACATAGACCAGCTTGGTCTTGGGTGTAATAGCCTTGGCGAAGTTCTTCGGGTCGCGGGGATCCACGAAAATGCATTTGATGCCCAATTGGGGAAGAATGTCATGGAACTGGGTGTAGCTTCCACCGTACAGGTTGTTGGCCGAGACAAACTCATCCCCCGCCTGGCAGAGGTTGATGATGGTGTAGAAAATGGCGCTGGTACCGGACGCCACGGCAAGGGCTGCCGCACCGCCCTCGAGGGCCGCCACCCGCTTTTCCAGCACATCCTGGGTCGGATTCATCAGCCGGGTGTAAATGTTCCCCAGCTCCTTTAAACCAAAGAGATTCGCCGCGTGCTCGGCATTCTTGAAGACATACGAGCTCGTCCGGTAAACCGGCACAGCTCGCGACAAAGTGGTGGGATCAATATCCTGCCCTGCATGAAGAGCAAGTGTTTCTATCTTATTAGTAGTGATGCTCATGAATAATTTCTCCTATTCGAGAAGATTAGCCTAAAACAGGGAGACAAACCCAGAAAAATAACTTCAGGGACCCGGATTACTTTATAGGAAGAATACCGTTTTCACTCTCACATCACGTGTCAATTTGGCCCGAACGGGTCCATTGAGGCGAGAGCCTTTAGCGAGTCGCATCGGATGGCTTGTTCGGCAAATTTATGAGGCCCATTTCAACGCCAGTTTGCGGTGCTCAACGGCGCAGTCGCGGAGGTAAAGATTGATCAGATTCTGGTACGGCATTCCCAATTCGGTGGCGAGGTTTTTGAAGTAGGCCACCGTCATTTTATCCAGCCGGATGGTAATGGGTTGTTTGAGCTGCTTGATGTAAGGGTTTTTAACCCCTTCCATTTTTGAAAAGTCATAATGTGCTCTCATAGGTCACCTCTCATAATCCCTGCATTCATCTTTGTCTGCCTTCCTGGCGGAAATCAACCTGATCACCTCGTCATTTTCCCGGTAACAGTGGCAGACGACC
>CAZMSS010000103.1:0-9706 GCA_964568965.1 uncultured Verrucomicrobiota bacterium
TTCTATGGCCTGTATTCCGGCAATCACATCGAGCAGGCGGCTCCCTTCGATGCGCCGGTGCTCGCCTTCATGGAGCGCGGCCAGGCGTACGCGAAGGACCTTCTGAAAGTCCGTGGCGTGTATTATCCGGTCGGCATCGGCGCCAAGGGCGTTCAGACCTGCGCGGCGGACTCTTTCCTGGGCCAGAAGATCAACGCGGCGTACTGCGTGGTCAACATGGCCATGCGCTGGCACCACACGCTCGACAAGGATTACGCCCAGAAGGTCTATCCCTTTGTGCTCGAGGTAGCCAATTTCTGGGAGGATTACCTGAAGCTGGAGGGCGGGCGCTACGTGATCAACGAGGATGCCGTCCTGGAAGACTCGGGGCCCGATATCAATTCCATCCTGTCGCTGGGCCTGGTGCGCAACACGTTTGAGCTGGCCATGGAGATGAGCACCGCGCTGGGTGTCGATGCCGGCCGGCAGGAGAAGTGGCAGCATATCCTGAAAAACCTGAGCCCGTTCCCCACGCAGGAAAAGGATGGTGCGACCGTCTTCCGTTACTCCGAGAAGGGCACGGACTGGTCTGACGTCAACACGGTGGGGATCCAGCATATCTATCCCGCCGGGGCGATCGGGATGGACAGCGACCCGAAACTTCTGGAGATCTCCCGCAACACGATTCTTGCGATGAACCGGTGGAGCGACGAGAACGGCATGAGCAGTCTCTATCCGTCGGCGGTGCGGGTGGGATGCGATCCCGAGATGATCCTCCAGAAGCTGAGCGAGATGCTCGCCACCAAGGGCGGGATCAACGGTTTAACGCTCGATAATCCTTACGGGATCGAGAACTGCAGCATCGTCCCCAACACCATCAACGAGATGCTGTGCATGGGTCATGAGCGTGTTCTGCGAGTGTTCCCCGTCTGGCCGAAGGGCAAAGACGCGCGGTTCGTCAATATCCGCGCGCGGGATGCCTTCCTGGTGTCCAGCGCTCTCAAGGGCGGCGTGGTTCAATTTGTGAAGATCACCAGCGAGAAAGGGCGTGACTGTACGCTGCTGAATCCCTGGCGCGGCAAGGCCGTGGAGGTCTATCGTGACGGGAAGAAAATCAAGACGTTGAAGGGCGACCGGGTGGTGCTGAAGACCGAAGCCCGGGGAACCCTCCTGCTAGGGCCTGAAGGCGAGGGATGTCCGATAGTGGAGTGAAAATGGATTGAACCGTTGGATCAGACCGATCCGGCGGATTAAAAAAAGAAAAAAGGAGACACGGTATGAGCAAGCTGATGAAAAGCGCGATGATGATGGCGGCGTTGGTGGTTGGTGCGACGGTGGCGGTGGCGGAACTGCCCGTCAAGGACGGCCAGAAAATCGCCTTTCTGGGCGATTCAATCACACAGGGCGGGGTTGGCCCCCATGGTTATGTGACCCTGGTGATGAAGGGGCTCGAGGCCAACGGCGTGAAGGCGACGGCTGTTCCCGCGGGAATCAGCGGCCACAAATCGAACGATATGCTGGCGCGGCTGGATCGCGACGTGCTGAGCAAGAAGCCGGACTGGATGACCCTGAGCTGCGGCGTGAACGACGTCTGGCACGGGGCCCGGGGCGTGCCGCTTGACCAGTACAAGGTGAACATCACGAAGATCGTCGAGCAGTGCCAGGCTGCGGGCATCAAGGTGATGATTCTCACCTCGACAATGATCGGCGAGGACCAGCCCAATGCCAACAACCAGAAACTGGTTGCCTATAACGATTTCCTGAAGACCCTCGCCAAGGAGAAGGCCTGTCTGCTGGCCGACCTGAATGGCGACATGCAGGCGGCCATCGCGAAAGTTGGCGCTGCGAAGACGGGCAACCTGCTGACCGGCGACGGCGTCCACATGAATCCGGCCGGCAACGAGATGATGGCGGCGGGCGTGCTCAAGGCTTTCGGTCTGAGCGAAGCGCAGCTGGAAATCGCGAAGCAGAGCTGGGTTGCAGCAGTTCCTGTCAAAAAGGCGAACTGATGGGTGAAGCATGCCGAGTCGACTATGTTGCCGATGCCTCGGTTGATGCCGCGTTGGATGCGGAGCTGCGTGCGCTGTTGAGTACCTGTTTCACGAAGCCGCAGGATGTGGTGTTTCGTGACCGGCGGTATTTCAATCAGCCCCCGCAGCACCGCTGGCTGGCCCGGAGCGCCGAGGGGCGCCTCATGGCCCATGTGGCGATGCATGAGAAGGAGATCGTCGCCGCCGGGAAGACCTACCGGATCGGTGCCGTCGCCGAGGTTTGCGTGCATCCGGACTTCCGCGGGCAGGGTCTGGTCAAGCGCCTGCTGGAGGAGGCCCATGGCTGGCTGGCGGCAAAGGGTTTTGATTTTTCCGCCCTTTTCGGCGATCCGGCCGTTTACACGTCCAGCGGGTATTTCCCGATCCGCCTGATGATGGATAAGAAGAACGACAAGGGGGAGCCCTGCCGACGGCCGGCGGATGGCATGGCCCGGTTGCTGACGGAAACCCCCTGGCCCGACTCCGAGGTCTATCTTCCCGGACCGGAGTTTTGATGGCCAGGCGTATCTCACATCGTTTTGCCGTGACCATGCTTGTGATGGCGTGTGCGCTCTGGGGGACTTCCTTTGCCAGTGTGAAGATCTGCGGGACGATTATCATGCAATCCTCCCAGCCGGGAACATCGTTGGCGTTCGGGCCTGTTCTGCTGACGGCCCTGCGCTTCACGCTTGCCGCGCCGCTGCTGCTGTTGTTCTGGGACCACAACCGCACCTGGCGTCCGAAATGGTCTGACCTCCCGCCCCTGCTGGCCGTAGCGGTGCCCATGAGCATCGGCATGATGGTCCAGGCTGCGGGGTTGGCGTATACCACGGCGACGATTTCCGGGTTCATCACCGGACTGTGCGTCTGCCTCACCCCGGCATTGGAGTGGCTGGTCATGGGCAAGCATCCCACCTGGCGGCTGCTGGCGGGGGCCTGCCTGGCAATTGTGGGCGTCGCCCTGATGACGCTGTTGCAGGCGGGGCCGATCGCCTTCGGCTGGGGCGAGGTGCTTACCCTGATTGGCACCTTTGCGTTTACCGTGCAGATCGTTTACACGGGCCGCAGTTCGGAGAAGCTGGGGGCCCCGAGGCTGACCCTGGGGAGTTTCGTGATCCTGGCGGTCTGCAGCTGGATCATGGCACTGGTGCTGTCGCCGGGATCCGTGGTCTCGGCCCTTGGCGGGCTGGCGGAGAGTCCGCGCTTCTGGATGTACTTTGCCCTGCTGCTGTTCGGTTGCACGATGGCGGCATCGATGCTGATGAATGGATTTCAGCGTTATATCCGGCCCAGCGAGGCGTCGATCGTGTACACGACCGAACCGCTGTTTGCCGCCGCATTTGCCGTTCTTTTCATAGGGACCCAGGAAATCCCAAACGGCTGGGGGCTGGCGGGGGCGGCCCTGATGATTGCCGCTAACCTTTTGGTGGCCTCAAAATCAACTGAAAACAGTGAGTTACCACATGAAGCGAAATGAAAGTCTTGGTCGGGGTGTGGCGGCGCTGGCGGTCGGGTTGAGCGGGTTGGCCCTGGCGGCACCGGAGTCCGGTGAGCGGACCGGGCGGCCGAACATCATCCTGTGCATGACCGATGACCAGGGCTGGGGCGATGTGAGCTATAACGGCCTGAAGCACATCACAACCACAAACCTTGATGCCATGGCCGCCGCGGGTGTGCGCTTCAACCGATTCTATGCCGCACACCCGAGTTGCTCTCCCACGCGGGCCAGCGTCATGACCGGCCGCCACCCCGCCCGCATGGGCGTCCTGTGGCCCGGCATGCCCTTTCGCAAGCAGGAAATGACTCTTCCCCAGGCGGTGAAGCGGGCCGGGTATGCCACCGGCCATTTTGGAAAATGGCATTTGAACGGCGTGGGCGGACCAGGCAAGGTGATCCCGGATTCGGACCCCCTCTCGCCGCGCAACGTCGGGTTCGACGAGTCATTTTCGGTCTCCAACTATTTTGATGCCGACTGGACGTTCGGCCGTAACGGGATCCCCGAAAAGACGAGTGGCGACGGTTCGGATGTGATTGTTGCCGAGGCCCTGAAGTTTATCGAAAAGAACGCGAGACAGGATAAACCCTTTCTGGCGGTCATCTGGTTTGGCAGCCCGCACGCCCCTCATAACCCCCTGCCTGCAGACAAAGAGGCGGCTGGTGGTTCAGATTACTATGGGGAGATCCTCGGGGTGGACCGCAGCATGGGCACGTTGCGCAGCGGATTGCGCAAGCTCGGCATTGCCGATAACACGATGGTGTGGTTCTCCAGCGATAATGGTGGCTGGCCCAACCCGAAAGATCCAACCAATGGCGGCTCGAACGGTCCTTACCGCGGGCGCAAGGGTGACATGTATGAGGGGGGTGTTCGGGTGCCGGGCCTGGTCGAGTGGCCTGCCCGGATTAAAAAGCCCTTCATCACCGAGGTCTCGGCCTGCACCAGCGACATCTATCCGACCATAATAGAAATTCTAAAGCTTGAAGTCCCCGGCCAGGTGAAGCCGATCGACGGCATCAGCCTGCTGTCACTTCTGGACGGGCAGATGAAGGCGCGACCCAGTCCGATCGGGTTCTGGCAGACCGGCGGCGGGTTTGGCTTCAAGGAGGGCGACCGGAGCAAGGCGTCCATTGCTTCCGGCGCCTCAGCCTGGAATGACAACCAGTACAAGCTCGTCAAGCGTAACGGGAAGCTCGAGCTTTACGACCTGACGGTGGACCCGTCTGAAAAAACGGACATTGCCGCCAACCATCCGGAGATTGTGGCCCGCATGAAGGGCGAGCTGGAGTCCTGGCAGACGTCGGTGGTGGGAAGCCTCGTTGGAGAGGACTACAAAGGAAGTAAATGAAACTACCCCTTATGATGACGATGGTTGGAGCCCTGCTTGCCGTTGGGCTCGTTGGCGTGGCGGAGACGAGCCCCGTGCCTCTGGTGCCGCCGGATACGAAGGCCATTGTTCCCGTTCTGGGGACCCGGTCGGGCAAGCCGACCAAGGGGCACATCAAGTTCTGCCAGCAGGCCAAGGCCGGCGGATTCGATGTGCTGTTCCTGGGCGATTCCATCACGGCGAACTGGGGCGGTCCGGGCAAGGAGATGTGGGACAAGTTTATTGCGCCGCTTACGGCCGCCAACTTCGGCTTCCCCGGCAGTCGTACGGAAGATGTGCTGTGGGGCTTGGACAACGGTCAGCTGGAGGGTGCGCTCAATCCGAAGGTCATCGTCCTGATGATAGGCACCAATAACACCCGACTGCGCAAGGATTCCCCGGAGGCCATTGCGGCAGGGGTGGGCGCCATTGTCGACCGGCTCTACAAGCGATTCCCCAAGGCGCCGATCCTGTTGTTCGGCATCTTCCCCCATGGTGCCACACCCGATGATCCCGTGCGGAAGATCAACGATGCAGCCAATGTCTATCTGGCCAAGTACGAGGGGTATCATAACGTCCGGTACCTGGACATCGGACCCAGGCTTCTCGGCAAGGATGGCACGCTGTCGACGGAGATCATGCCTGATTTACTGCACCCCGGGCCGAAGGGGTACGAGATCTGGGCCGCCGCATTGGTGCCTGAACTCAAGTCGGTCTTGGGGAAGTAGCAGGAGGCCGAGGGCTGGAGCGATAAAGGAGAAAAGGTGCTATGAGCGCGAAGTGTATAAAGAAGATTCTCGTGGGCAGTGTTGTGGCTGGGGTGATGGCATACGCGCCGATGGGTGCGTTCGCCAGCGCGGCGGATGCAGCGATGCAGAAAGAGGCAGAGAAAATAGTCTCTCAATACAGGACTGTTTTCACCGCGCCGCCGGGGGGCGTCCCGTCCCGTGATTCAGCCAGGGGGCCTTTTCTGGGTAACGGCGACATGGGCGCGGTGATCAGCGGCAAGCCGGAAGCCCAGCGGTACTGGATCAGCAAGAACAATTTCCTGAAGCTGAAGGATGGTCATCGGGCGGGTGGTCCCCGCCCTTTTGGTGGCTTGGAGATCAACATCCCGGCCCTGTCCAATGCCACCTACCTGGTCGAGCAGCAGCTCTTCCCGGCGATCACCATCTCCCGGTTCACCCAGGGTGGGAATACTGTGACCATGCGGTCCTTTATCGCCGCAACGGAACCAGTTCTGCTTGTCGAATTATCCGCGGCGGGCGCCCCGGTCGAGGTGGAGACAAGGATGTGGGCGGCGCCCGGTCGTGGTTCCCACGAGGAGCTGGGCCGAAAGGACGGCATTCTTTGGGCGGCGAAGGGATTCACCAACGATGTGATTACCCCCACCACGGCAGCCTGTGCCCTGACGGTCATGGGCGGCAAGGTCACGACCCCCGCCTTGGAGCCCGTGGTTGTGGAGCCTCCCTCCACGCTGCCGCCCAGGCGCCGGCCTCCGCCGAAAGCCAAGTCACAGCCGGGGCCGAAGTTCACGCTTCAACCCGGGCAGACGATCACGGTCGCGGTGGCCATGCAGAGCTCGTTTGATACCAAGGACCCGCTTGCGGCGGCACTGGCGCGGGCCGGGGAATTGACGACGGGGAAGGCAGGCACCCTTCTTGAGCAACATACCCGGTGGTGGCGGGAATTCTGGGCGAAGTCGCTGGTCGAGATTGGCGACCCGATTCTGGAGCAGAGGTACTACCTCTCCAATTATGTCATGGGCAGCGGTAGCCGTGATCCGAATTTTCCCCAGGGCCTCTTCGGGCTCTGGACCACCGATGATGATCCGCGCTGGGCGGGCGACTACCATCTCAACTACAACTACCAGGCCCAATTCTACGGCCTGTATTCGTGCAATCATATTGAGCAGGCCGACACCTGTGAGGCGCCGGTGCTGGACTTTATGGAGCGGGGACGCGCCGCCGCCAGGGATCTGCTGAAAACCCGGGGCGTATACTATGTTGTGGGCATCGGCGCCAAGGGCATTCAGTCCTGCAAGCCCAACACCTTCCTCGGCCAGAAGAGCAATGCGTCGTACTGCCTGGCCAATATGGCCATGCGCTGGTACCACACCTATGACAACGATTATGCCGGGAAGGTCTATCCGTTTGTGCTCGAGGTCGCGAACTTCTGGGAAGACTACATGAAGTTCGAGAACGGACGCTACGTGATATATAACGACGCCATCCAGGAGGATAACTCCCCGACGGATTTCAACCCCATCGTCTCGCTGGCGCTGGTGCGCACGACCTTTGAGCTGGCCATGGAGATGAGCACCGCGCTGGGCGTCGACGCCAGCCGGCAGGAGAAGTGGCAGCACATCCTCAAGCACCTCAGCGCCTTCCCCACGCAGGAAAAGGATGGCGTGACCGTATTCCGCTATACCGAGAAGGGGACGGCCTGGGTTGAGGGCAATACCGTGGGAATTCAGCATATCTATCCGGCCGGGGCGATCGGGTTGGACAGCGACCCGAAACTGCTGGAAATCTCGCGCAACACGATCCGCGTGATGAACCGGTGGATTGACGGTAACGGCATGAGCAGCATCTACGCCGCCGCCATACGGGTTGGGTACGATCCGGGGATCATCCTCAAGGAACTGACCAATATGGTTATGACGGTGGGGGATATCAACGGGTTCACGAAAGGCAATGTCCACGGGGTCGAGAACTGCAGCATTGTCCCCAACGCCATCAACGAGATGCTGTGCATGGGGCACGGGCATGTCCTGCGCGTGTTCCCCGTGTGGCCGAGGACCCGGGACGCCCGGTTCCTGAATATCCGCACCTGGGATGCATTCCTGGTATCCAGCGCACTCAAGGGCGGCCAGGTGAAATACGTCAAGATCACCAGCGAGAAGGGACGGCCCTGCACTTTGGTGAATCCCTGGCCCGGCAAGGCCGTGGTTGTCTATCGCGACGGCAAGAAGGTCGACACGCTCAAGGGCGACCGGGTAGTCCTGAAGACCGAAGCCGGCACGACCGTTGTGCTGGGGCCGGAAGGCTCCGGTTGCCCGACGCCCGATGCGTGACGGGGCGCCGGCTTCTCTTTTGACGCCGACTTGTTTTCGGGGAGGAATCGGGTATTCTTGGCGACCTCTATGGATGTAGCCACTAACCCCTGAGAGTACAGTGTTATGCCACCACAATTCGTATATCAGACGCAGAACCTTGCTAAAATCTACAATGACAAGACGGTGTTTGAGAACATCAGCCTGTCATTCTACTACGGCGCCAAGATTGGCATTGTCGGGGAAAACGGTTCGGGAAAAACCACCCTGCTGCGCATCATGGCGGGTTTGGATCCGGATTACATGGGAACAGCTACCCTGACCAAGGGCATGCGGGTCGGGTATGTTCCCCAGGAACCCCGTCTGAATCCCGAGAAGACCGTCCGCGGCAATCTTGAGGAAGCCCTCGAGCCGGTTCATGCCCTCATCCGGCGGTACGACGAGGTGGCCGACAAGATGGGCGAGAAGCTTCCCAAGGAGCAGATGGACAAGCTCATGGAGGAGATGGGCCGCTTGCAGGACCAGATTGACGCCATGGATGCCTGGGAGGTTGACCGCATGCTCGATGTGGCCTCCGATGCCCTGGTCCTGCCGCCGGACGACGCGGATGTTTCCAAACTGTCGGGGGGTGAGCGCCGCCGTGTGGCCCTCTGCAAGGCGCTTCTGGAAAAGCCCGATATCCTCCTCCTGGACGAACCCACCAACCATCTCGATGCCGAGACCGTGGCTTGGCTGGAGAAGACGCTCCGTGATTATCATGGCACCGTGATCATTGTGACCCATGACCGTTATTTCCTGGACCATATCACCAAGTGGATCCTGGAACTGGACAATGGGCGCGGAATTCCCTTTGAGGGGAACTATTCCTCCTGGCTGAAGCAGAAGGCCGATCTTCTCAGGCAGGTGGAGAAAAAGGAAAGCCAGCGCCAGAAAATCCTGGCGCACGAGCTGGAGTGGATCAGCAGTTCTCCCGAAGGGCGCCGGAAAAAGAGCCAGGCCCGGATCACCCGTTACGAGGAACTGTCCGGGCAGCGGTTTGAAGCCGAAAAGGACGATGTCCTGATCCAGATCCCGCCCGGGCCGCACCTGGGGAACAAGGTGCTGGTCCTCGACGGGGTCACGAAGGGCTATGGGGGCACGGCCTTGCTGGAGAACGCCTCGTTCAATCTTCCCCGCGGAGGCGTGGTTGGGGTGCTGGGGCCCAACGGCTGCGGCAAGACGACGCTGTTCCGGATGGTGGTGGGCGAGGAGACGCCGGATTCCGGGGTGCTGACGGTGGGCGAGAGCGTCGTGTTGTCCTATGTCGACCAGCACCGGGACGCCTTGAGCGACGAGAAAACGGTTTTTGAGGAGATCACCGGCGGGCGGGATGAGGTAGAGCTGGGTGACCGCAAGATGAATTCCCGGGCCTATCTCTCGCGGTTCAATTTCAGGGGCGCGCAGCAGCAGAAGAAAGTCGGCAAGTTATCCGGCGGCGAGCGCAACCGCGTCCACCTTGCCAAGTTGTTGAAACGGGGTGGCAATGTGCTGCTGCTCGACGAGCCGACCAACGACCTTGATGTGAACACGATGCGGGTGCTGGAAGAGGCCATCAACCAGTTCTCGGGTTGCGTGATGGTGATCAGCCATGACCGTTATTTCCTGGACCGCATTTGCACCCACCTGCTGATATTCGAGGGAGAGGGCAAGCTTCGCTGGTTCGAGGGCAACTTCGCCGACTACGAGGAGAAGGTGCTCGCCGGCAACGAGGAACGGCAGCTTCATCGTCGGGGCAAATATAA
>CAZMSS010000104.1:0-9650 GCA_964568965.1 uncultured Verrucomicrobiota bacterium
ACCCCACAAAACCCGAGACCAGGATCCAGGCCAGCAGCAGGCGCCGGGCCATGGCTCCGGATCCTGTTACAGCACGGATCATCCGAAACAGGCGCGCATTCCCTACAATCCCGCACACCCCGATTATCGCTACGTGCGTGATGAGAATAACACGATACACCCCCATGGATTTCGCAGCCTCTACACTGTCACAGGCCAGTCCAAGCACCCGGGAGTCGGGAGGCGGGGCTTGCGCCACAAAGAACCACACCACCGGGCTCAGGGCACCCAACAGCAGGGCCGTGACCGCCATCCCCACCAGCATAAGCAGAACAACCGTCTTGAAGGCAAGTCTGGCACCCATGACCTGCCCCAGCATGGTATTGATAACCCCGCTGGCGGCCACCACGAGGAGAAATAGCAGCGGCAACTTGACCCCGGAATAAACCGCCTGCAGGGGCGCCCGCCAGTATCCGAATACCGCCCCGTAGGCAAGGGTTCCTACCAGAATCCCCTCCAGCGCCGTAAGCAGCATCGACCGCGTGTTCCGCCCCTCCGCCAGGCAGCTGACAAACTCCGCATCCATTCGACACATGGCGGCCAGGGTCACCGGGACTTGTGTTCGTTTTTCCATGTTAGGATTCCTCCCTGCCTCAAACTTCAATCCGAGACGCATTTCCCCCAATGGGTGAGAAAGAACATTTTCTCAGTCTCGACAACAGGACCCACGGGTTTGGCAATAAGGGGGCGTAATACGGTGCTCATCTGGAGCGTCACCACAATGAAGATCACGGCCCAGACGTTCAGGACCCCCATCTTGCGATGGTTCAGGAACTCAAAGGCACGTGACATCACGCGGACGGCAAAGACCGTCGCCAGCAGCCACACCGCCAGGTGCAGGAACCCCATGATCGCCAAGGCGCTGGTGGACTGTGAGAAGACCCAGGCGATCGGGGCAAAACCCAGCAGCAGCACTCCGGACAGGGTCTGGCATATCAGCAAAATACCGGCGGTTTCCGAAAGCGTCTGGCGACTCCCCCCCATGCTGCTGAAAATATACAGGCTGGGCAGGCACAACAGCGAACTGAGGAACACCCCGAGGGCCATCTTGGCTGGCGCAACGAGATACATGACCCCCCCCTTGTAAGAGCCCATGATCACGCCATACGCCAGAAGACACATCCCCGCCACCAGCACCAACCATACCGCCACGGAACGGCTCCGGCCCTTCGTCAGCTCATAAACCAGCGCGGCTGGATGCTTGAGCACCGCCTCGATAATCGAGGATCCGCCCACGATTCCCCGCAAGGCATGATAGTCGCCCTCAAACGCAATCAGGGGATCCGTCCCACCCTGCCCGGTCAACCGGTCATAAGCCCCGGCAGCCTCAAGTCCATTGTTCGTCTTGATCTCGTTCATGTCATTCTCCTTTCCCCGGGGCGCTGCGCACCCCGCTGTGTCTCCAGCACGCACTCACCCATGCCGGGCACCCGCCCGCATGACCGTTGCTTTCGATCTCGAGACTACTCTGGAGCAAAGTACTTTGCAATACAAAGTTTAATTACGACAGTTAGGCCACGAAGAGGGTGCTTGGAACCGCCAGTCAATCGATCCGTCTATTTTCCGCTTTCCGCGGCCTTGAGGGCGCGGGAGGAATCACCGCCCAGATTCAGGCCTTGGAACCCGGCGGTCCGGGGAAGGGAAAGATGGAATTCAGAAATCATTTCCACATCCGCCATCCCCTCCTGCCATGAGCAATCCAGGAGATGGCCGGCACTCTGCCGATCCTCTGAAATAAAGTGCAGGTGATAGCCGGGAAGGTTGAGCGTTTTGGCATACTCCGGGCACCAGAAGCCCACAAGGGTGCCCCGGATGGCCCGCCGCTCAAATACGGGCTGTGTGGCCGCCACATCGACCAGTTTGGGATAGGGCTTCACCTGTGCGGGAACGCTCCGGTATTTGACGCGGGCAAACAATCCGTCCACCCGGACAGCATAGAACACGTTATCTCCTGCCCGCAGTGCATCGAGTTTCTTTTTCAACGCCTCGTAATCGAGGGCAGCGTTGACAATCCCCGCCGCATGGGGGCGAAACCGGGTCACGGAGGCAAAGGGGACTTTCATCGAATCAGAGGCGCGGACAACCTTGCCGTCGGCCCGGGCCTGATAAATCTGACCATCAAGCATGACCAGTTCCCCATCCAGGCGATCAAACGTCCCGATTCCAAAGTCGCCCATTCCCCGGAGTTCGCCGCAGGTAGCCACCCCGTCATACCCGCCCTCCAGAAGCGCCGTGATCGTCGAGGTCTGATGAAGAACGCCGGGCTCCGCCGACGGCGGAAGGGTTCGACACGACGACGCCCCAATCACAATGAGAGCCAGAATCAGTCCACGGAAAAGCATCAATACCTTCATCTGCAACTCCTTATCACTCCGTTCACTTTCGAGACCCTCCGCCATTAAGACCTTAAGGATACCCACCCCGACAACCTGTCGCCAGCCTTTTCCATTCCTCACGGAGGGCTCCAAAAAATGATAGCGATTCCGCCTCCACACACGTCTTGCTCAACGCGTTTAGCATTGGCTTTTTTAAACAGATTAAGGATTTAAGAATGGCACTGGAGCGGAACTAAAAACTGCCCCGCCGGCGAGCATGCCGCAGGCGGCATGGATATCCTGTCCGCCGCTATACCGGCGTGCCACGGGCATCTTGAGGTGCACTCTGAGGGCATCGCGGAAGGCGTCGAGTTCCTCGCGGGAGGGAGGCTGAAACCGCCCGCCGGAGTCATTCACATCAATCAGGTCCAGCGTCAAAGGCAAACCGCGGGTCAGTTCCGCCAACTGGACCGCATCCTCCGTGCGGGTATTGAACCCCGAGATAAGGGTCCAGGCCAGGGTCACCCGCCGCCCGGAGGCGAGGTGATAATCGCGAATGGCGGACATGAGGTCCGGGAGTGGATACGTTTCCTCAACAGGCATCAACTCGCGCCGGCGCCCGGGATCAGCACTCGTCAGTGACACCACCAACCGGAAGGGCAAGCGTTCAGCCGTAAAACGCCTGATCCCCGGAATGATCCCCGCCGTTGAAATACTGATGGCCTTCCCTGAAATCGCCATCCCGCAGGGTTCCGACAGGATCCGGGCTGCCCGGATGACCGCCTCATAATTGAGCAGGGGTTCTCCCATCCCCATGAATACCACGCCGCGAACCGGATGGCAGGAATCTGACTGAATGCGGACCACCTGATCGACGATTTCCCAGGTGGACAGATCACGTGCCAGCCCCTGCCGCCCCGTGGCACAAAACACGCAGCCCATGGCGCACCCCGCCTGGGAACTGACGCACACAACATATTTCGGGGCGTCCGTCTTGTTCAAGATCGGGATGCGAACGGCTTCAAATGATTCGGGGCCATCCCCGCGGAACAGGTATTTGGCAAAGCCATCCCGGGGCGAGACAATCTTGCTGAGCGTGTCCAACCTTGGCAACCGGGCCGCCTGCCCCACCCGTCCCAACAGCCTCGAGGAGACCGCCGGCAGACTTTCGGGAATCTGGTCGCGCCTCACTGCCGCCACCTGAAGCTGCCGTGCCAGATGGAGCGAAACTCCCAGCGGTGCCAATGCGGCGTGCAATTCCGCTGAAGTCAAATCTTTGAGCAGAACCGGCATGACCTGCGCCTGATGACTTATTGGCTCACCGAGTCGGGTTCACAGGAACGATCGAGCACCTTGCCGTCCTTGATCTCCAGAATTCGCGTGGCGAGCGAGCCGATCAGCCGATGATCGTGGGAGACAAAGATCATGGTACAGCCGCTCTGGGACAGGGCAAAGTTCAGGGCCTCAATGGACTCCAGGTCGAGGTGATTGGTCGGCTCATCCAGCACGATCACATTGCCGCTCTCCAGCATCATCTTCGCCAGGATGAGCCGGGCCTTTTCACCGCCGCTCAGGACCCGGATGGGCTTGAACACATCATCCTTGCTGAACAGCATCCGTCCCATGAATGACCGCAGATCGGTCTCGGTAATATCCTTGTCATCGGAATATTGCCGCAGCCAGGCCATCGCCTGGCTGTCCGGGTCGAGGATCTCGCCGGGATCCTGGGGAAAGAGGCTGAACTCAATGGTATCACCGAGGACCACGGAGCCCGAGTCCGGGGGCAGGAGTCCGCACAAGATTTTCAGCAGCGTTGTCTTCCCGACACCGTTCTTGCCGATGATCGCGATTTTCTCCTTCGGAATGATTTTACAGGAGAAGTCGCTGAAGAGCGGGACATCGTACCCCTTTGAGATGTTGTTGACCTGGATGACCTTGTCGCCCAGTCGCCGCTTGGGCTCGAAACGGATATAGGGCGAGACACGTGAGCTGGGCTTGACCTCCTCAAGTTCGATCTTGCCGAGCAACTTCTGCCGGGACGTGGCCTGCTTGGCCTTGGACGCATTGGCGCTGAAGCGGCTGATGAAGGTCTTCAGGTCATGAATCTGCTTCTCCAGCTTCTTGTTGGATTTCTCCCGCAGTTCGCGGGCCTCCAGGCTGGCAATGGTAAAGTCATCGTAATTTCCGTTAAACATGCGGATTTCATGATAGTCCAGGTCCGCGATATGGGTGCACACCTGATTCAGGAAGAAACGGTCATGCGAGATAACCACAACGGTGCCTTCATACCGCTTCAACAGCTCAACCAGCCACTCGATGGATTCGAGATCCAGATGGTTGGTGGGCTCATCCAGCAGCAGGACATCGGGATGCGCGAAGAGAACCTGGGCCAGCAGGACCCTGAGCTTGAAGCCCCCCTGAAGGGTGCTCATCTCCCGGGTGAAAACATCCTCGGTAAACCCGAGTCCGGCCAGCAGCTTCGCCGCATCCGCCTCCATGGTATAGCCGCCCGCCTCGCCAAACTCCTCCTCGACCATGCCGCAACGGTCATGTTCCTCATCGGTGAGATCGGTCTTTGAGTACAGGGCTTCCCGCTCCAGATGCAGATCCCAGAGTTTCTTGTTCCCCATATAAACCGTATCCAGGATCGAAATATCGTCAAATTCGGCATGATCCTGGCGCAGATACCCCAGGGTGCAGTCCCGGCCGATAATGACGTCGCCCTGGCTGGCGGGGATGAGACCTGCCAGGATTTTGACGAAGGTGGATTTCCCCGATCCATTGGCCCCGATCAGGCCATAACAGTTTCCGGGCGTGAACTGGACGGAGACGTCCTCGAATAAAATATCCTGTCCGAATCTCTTGGTCAGCTTTGATGTAGCAATCACAACTTCATTCCGATCTTCAAATCCGCCTGAGTTCCAGTGCGGCGGCGGGGGATACTGCCTGAGTGAAGGGCACATATCAAGTCTCGCTTGCCACCCTGTCACTCTCCTTGCCATACTCCCCACCCATGGACCCAACCCCTGAAGGCAACCCGGCGGACGCCGCCGTCACCATATATGCCGATGGCGCCGCATCACCCAACCCCGGCAGGGGCGGCTACGGGGTCGTCATCCTCCACCAGGGGAACCGGATGGAACTTTCAGGCGGATTCCGGGCCACCACCAATAACCGCATGGAACTCATGGGGGCGATTGTCGGGCTGCGGGCACTACACTCGCTACCGTTGCAGGATGGTTGCAAGGCGAAGGTGACCCTCTATAGCGACGCAAAGTATCTGGTCGACATGTTTAACGGCGGCCATGCGGCAAAATGGCGGCAGCACGGCTGGACTCGCAACAAAGGCAAGGATAAAGCCTGCAATCCCGACCAGTGGCATGAGCTCCTGACCCTGGCGGAGCAGCATGACGTCAACATGATATGGGTCAAGGGACATTCCAGCAACATGGAGAATGCCCATTGCGATGAATTGGCAGTTGCGGCGAGACAGCGCGAGGATCTGCCGGCCGACGAGGGGTATGAAAAACCAGCGCCCCCCCGTCCCGCAGAACCCCGGCAACAAACACTCTTCGACTGGATCCAGTAAGACACACAGCCGCCGCTCGCCTGCCACTATCTGGTTGATCTTGGCGGGCTCGCGGAATATCTTTCCAGTCATGGAAACTCAAACCATTCGGCAGGGGCTGTATAACATTAAATCACGGGCGGCGACGATGGACGCCTTGGTCGAAAAGGGGCGCGAGGCGGCCCCGACCGTTATCCCGTTGTTGCAGGATCGGGATGAGGGAATCCGCTGGGCGGCCATCAGGATCCTGGCCGAAATCGGCGATGACAGCACCATCCTGCCCCTGATTACCCTGCTCGACCAGTCAAGGAATGTCTCCACTGTGATCCAGGCGCTTCAAGCCATTACGGGGCAGAATCTTGGTGACAAAGCCATTGCCTGGCGCGAATGGGCACAGCAGAAGCAGTCGGTTCCTAAAGGGCTCCTGTCGGACAAGGACCTGATGGCGACCGCTATCCAAGGGCTGCCGGCCACCATGAGCGGGGAAGGCAGGGACTATGTGGTTGGCGTTTCCCTGCCTGACCGGCGCACTCAAAACATCCAGGTTGATTTCTCAGGCAAGGACGAGGACGGGCATCCCGTGGTTCAACTCATGACACCCTGCGGCCCCGCCGTGGCCGAACAGTATGAGTCCGTACTGAAACTCAACATGTCCATCCCCTACGGAACCATCGGAGTGGCCCTGCTGGATGACGCGCTGTGCTTCGCCCTGGTTCACACCCATCTGAGGGCCACGGTGCATCCGGAAGACATCGCCAAATCGATCATGTGCCTCGCCCGCCACGGCGACTCCCTCGAGCGGGCCTTGTCGCCGGCGGACAACTTTTAGCCAGGGGGCGGGAACCACCATCCATGCTCATTATTGTTGAATCGCCGACCAAGGCAAAAAAGATCCAGTCGATCCTCCGGGTGAAGACCCTTTCCACCGTCGGGCACTTCAAGGATCTTCCTAATTCCGTCATCGGGGTCGACCTCAAGACCTATGAGCCTACCTTCGTACTGCATGAAAAGAAGGCCCATCTTCCCGAACAGTTACGGGCGGCAGCAAAGGACGAAACCGTGATGCTGGCGGGTGACCCGGACCGGGAAGGTTACGCCATCAGCCGCCACATCTATGAGGAGGTCAAATCCGTCGCCAAGGAATGCCGCCGCATGGAGATTTACGAAGTCACTGAAAAAGGGCTCAAGGAATCCCTGGCCAAGGCGGTCCCCTTTGAACAGACCAACGAAGGCCTCTACCATGCGTTCCTCGGGCGCAGGGTCGGGGATCGCCTCGTGGGCTACATCCTTTCCCCCATTGCCAGCCGGCGCCTCCACAACACCTTCAGCGTCGGCCGGGTTCAGTCCCCGGCAGTCCGCCTCGTGGTGGATCGCGAGCGCGAGATCAGGGCGTTCAACACCTCCCTGTACTGGATCCTGAACATCCAGCTCAACAAGGATGGCGCTACCTTCCAGGCAACCCACATGAAGGGGAAGTTTGAGAAGCAGCCAGACGCCCAGGCGATCATTGACGCCATCAAGGGTGAAACCCATGCCCTGGCGGAAAAGGTGGACCAGAAGGAAACCCGGCAGTCACCCAAGCCGCCCTTCACAACGGTGGACCTGCAGGCCGCCGCAGCGGCTCGCCTCAAGTTCACCCCTGAGCAGACGATGAAGCTGGCCCAGGCCCTTTTCGACCATGGTTTGACGACCTACCACCGGACCGACTCCGTCCGGATGGATGAGGCGTTTGTCGCCAGGATCCGCGAGTTCACAGGAGAAACGTTTGGCGCCGAGTACGTCCCCACCAAACCCAACCAGTTCAAGTCGAAGAACTCCCAGGCCGAAGCCCATGAGGGCATCCGTCCGACCCACATGCATCCTGCGGCGGAGATCGCCGCCCTGATCGATAAGGAACAGCTCACGCCCGACCATGCCCGGCTCTATGAGCTGATCTACCGGCGGGCCGTGGCAAGCCAGATGGCGCCAGCCCGCTACGACGCCACGCTCCTCGTCTTTGACGTGGCCGGGGAAAAGTTCAAGGCCAACGGGCGGGTTTTGAAATTCGACGGGTTTCTCAAGGTTTACGCCGAAGTTGACGAGGAAAAGGAACGCAAGGGCGACAAGGGCGAAGAGGAAAAGGTCCAGACGCTTCCGCCCATTACCCTGGGCGAACGGGTTCCGAAGGACAAGGAATCCCTCGACGAGAAGAAAACCAAGCCGCCGGGCCGGTTCACGCTGGGCTCACTGGTCAAGGAACTCGAACGGCTGGGTATCGGCCGCCCTTCCACCTACGCAAGCATCACAAAAAATATCGCTGATCGCGGGTATGTGAAGGAGGAGAAAGGGAAGGTCGTCCCCCTGCCCCCCGGCGAGACACTGATCGATTTCCTGAGGGCGCAGCATCCCTGGGTGATCGATTATGAGCTGACCAGCAAGATGGAAGCCATTCTGGACCAGGTGGTCGAGAACAAGGAAACCTGGCAGCGCTTCTGCAAGGCGGTCCACAACAAGATGGGCTATGCCAGCCCGCCGGTCCGGGGCGTCAACGGGGGACCGAGCGAGGCGCAACTCAAATACGCCACCTACCTCGCATCACGCGATCAAGTCACGATCCCCGAGGAGATCCTCAAAAACGGCAAGGCCCTTTCAGGCTGGATCGCGTCAATCGTCGGCGAGAAGCCGGCGGAGGGAAAACCCTGAGCAACACCTTAAATTCAGACGACGATCAGGGCGCCGCCAGGACGGCCTTGAGCGCCGGCTTGGGCTTCAGGGACCGGTCCCAAAGCAGGGGATGATTGGTGCGCTTCGACGGCCAGCTGTTCAGCCAGCTCCGGCCATCATGCAGGCCCCAGAAGGTGACACGGCTGATCTTGTCGGAGTGCTTGAGAAACAGCGCGAAAAGCCGGGCATACTGGTCGGCCAGGCGCTTTTGGATCTCGGGCGGCAAGCCCTTGGCAAAGGGGTCGCTCCCCACCTTCTCCACAGCTCCCGCCTCGGCCCCCGAGGTGCGCCGGGTTACCACGTCGATGTCGAGTTCCGTGATCATCACCTTCATGCCCTCGGCGTGAAAAGCCTCGATGGAGGTCTCGATGTCCTCGAACGGAATTTGATCAAGCTTCCAATGACCCTGAATACCAACCCCGGTGATGGGAACCTTACGCGCCTTCAGGTCATGGACGAGGCGCAGGGTTTTCCCGCGCTTGGCCGGCTGCTCGATGTTGTAGTCGTTGTAATACAACTCGGCCTTGGGATCGGCCTGATGTGCCGCAATAAAAGCCTCGGCGATGAAGTCCTCGCCGATGGTGGTGAACCATTTTGATTTCCGCAGATACCCCTTGCCATCGTCGAGGGCCTCGTTGACGACATCCCAGCTCACCACCTTGCCGGCGAAATGGCCCGCTACTGCGGCGATATGGTCGCGCATGCGCTTGAGGACCAAATCCCGGCCGGCGGGCTTGCCACCCGCCGTGAAAAACCAGTCCGGACACTGGTTATGCCAGACCAGGGTGTGGGCGTTCACCGTCAGCCCGCTGGCCTTCGCGAACTCCACCAGCGCATCGGCCCTCGCAAAATTATAGCGAGCCTCCTCCGGATGCAACCATTGAGGCTTCATGCAGTTCTCGGGAGTAACGGTGGTGAACTGCTTTCCGAGCAATTGGCGCTCAGCGTCATTCAGCTCGGCACCGGGGATGGCGGCGCCGATTGCAAAATGCCGTGCGAACGCCCCCTTGAGGGTGCCCGCCTCC
>CAZMSS010000105.1:0-9574 GCA_964568965.1 uncultured Verrucomicrobiota bacterium
CCTGGTGGGTGACTCAACTGGTGGTGGTGTTCCTTCTTGCCGCCGGGGTGGTGCTACTGGCCGGGTTTCGGTGGCGCATAGTGCGGCACGGGTTACTTCCTGCGATGGCCGGGGTCCTCATGGGAAGTTTACCTTGGTGGGCATGGAACATCGCGCATCAGTGGGGTTCCCTGGACTTTGGCAGCGGCATGGCAAAGGTGCCCTTTTCCCAGGGCATTGTCAGCTTCGGGCACATGTTCCTCAAGCTTATCGAGATGGATCCGCTCTTCGCCTGGCGCGGTGCGCCCCGACTTGTTTTGTTGCTGGGTCTGGTGTCATGTTTCGCAGTGTTATTGATCAGGGATAGGATCCGGAAGGCGCAGGACGACAGGTTTTACTTCAGGCTGGCTACGGGGATGCTGGCAGTTTTCATGATAGCCGTGTACAGCACGTCGGCTTTCTCCCGTGTCAATACCACCCGGTATCTTCTTCCTCTATTTCCCGCCCTGGCGATCATGGTCGCGGTGGGTTGCGATTGGCTGCTCGAACGCTTCCGGATGCCGTGGGGCTGGCTGGCGTTTATTCTGGTGATTCCGCCCAACGTCCTGCTGTTACCCAGGATGTTTGACGGTGTTCCGGCGGATCGGGCGAAATGGGAGATCGCGGCGCAGTTGCAGAAAAACGTGGCCCCGCTGTGCGACGGGAATTTTGTCGGGGATCACTACACAACCCATTGGCTCAACTTTGCCTCGCGGGAGCAACTCTGCCTTGCAACCCTGCCCCTGGAGCGATATGCCCCTTTTGCCCGAAGGGTGGAACTTGCCGAGCGGCGCGCCTATCTAAACGGCTATGGCAATCTCGGCGAATTCCTGCTGGCGACGAAAGGCGCGGGGCGCCGGACCCAGGTGGGGGATATGTCCGTCGACTATGGCCTCATTCCGCCCTCCGACAAGTGGCGTTATGTGGAGTCCCGTGATGTCACTGCGTCATGCGACAAGCTGGGGGCGGATTGCGGGACGGCCTTGAGGGATTCCGTCATGGATACTTCGTGGACCATGCTTATAAAGCCGGGGTCGACCGAAAACCTTTCCTTTGCCTTTGGTCGGCCCGTACGGTTATGCGGGATGCGCCTGATCAGTCAGAACAACCTTTATGCATGGCGCATCTCCATTGAGGGGCGTAAAGACGAGGGGTCTTCCTGGCGGATTCTGCTGCCGCCCGTCGGGGTGACCTCGTATTTCTGGTCAGGCCGGCATGTCATGATTGATGGCCTCCAGTATTTCCAGGAGTTTCGTTTTGACTCGCCGGAAGGTGGAATCCGCGAGGTGAGGCTGGTGTTGCAGGGTCCAAAGGATAACGAGGAACCAGTCAGGCTGAGCGAAGTGCTGTTCATGGAGAAGGAGGGCACGGCAAAGGGCGCGGCGGGAGAGGGGTGGGGTGATGCCGGAGAACCTGCCCGACTTGTGGCTCAAGGGGTGGCCGCGCTTCAGCGGGAAGGCTTGACCCGCTTTTACGCACCCCGCTGGCTGGCTGAACGTATCTGGGTGGCGACCTCCAACACCACGACGACCGTGCTGCCTTCACTCATGACACGCTCCATTGACGAAATGGCCGGGGCGGATTCGCGGGATCCCGTTCCCGTGTTCTTTGCCGAGAACACAGGCCTGTTTATGGATTCGAGGGATGTGCCGCGAAGTCGCGAGGTTCTGCGCCAGGCGGAGTTGATGTGGCGTGAAATCCCCATGGGTGCCATCACGCTTCTGGCTGTTGCGCCCGACCGGATAACCCATGCCGGCTCAATGTATTCAAGAGTGTACTGGACAGAACTGGGATGTTTCAGCGCGAACTTCTCCAAGGAAAGGGCACAGTTGCTGTATGAGTCAGCCATGCGGGAGGCGGGACTGACAAACCGCCAGTTCCATCTCGAGGCGCTCAGGGAGGCGGTAACGGCCTACCCGCCGCATTACCCCGCCAGGCAGGCATTGGTATCGGCATTGATGGCGGCTGGTGAGACTCAGGAAGCCAACTCGAATGCCGCAGTTCTAAAAGTTATGACCCAGCCTGCTGTGCAAGGGAACGCTGCGTTCCGGAATGGCGTTGAATTATTGGGAGTGTCCCTGGAAGGGCCGTTTAAGCGGGGGCAGACCGTCCTGCTCAGTTACTATTGGAAATGTCGGAACGATGTGAATCCTGAAAAATGGGCGGTTTTCGTCCACATCAAAAAGTCAGACTTCAAGTTCCAGGATGACCACGTGTTGTTATCGGGGATTCCGGTAGAAACCATCCGGTATCAGCCCTTCCCCGAGATCCTTATCGAAACCCGGAAGGTGACGATTCCCGAAACGGCCTTTCCCGGGAACTATCAACTTTGGATCGGCCTGCTTGACCGGAAAACCGGGACAAGGGTGGCTGTCACCACGGCGTTACGGCAAACGAGGAAAGCCGTCGAGATTCCCGTTAGTTTCACCGTACTGCCGTAATCCTTAACCCCTTGACCCTTTCACCCCTTGTGTGGCACGGTGTCGCACACATGACGATTCGAAGCAGACTCCTGATTTCAATCCTGATCGCGCTGACGATTTGGATGTTCTTTTCATGGCCGATTCCTCAATGGCTGACTTCGGGAATCAGTTCATCTTCCCTCAATACGGAGAAGGGTGGAACCCGGGCCATGATTTCGGGTGACCATCTCCAGTTTCTTTACCAGTTCTGGTTGACCGGCGACACGATCAGGGGGAATGCCCCGGCGTTCGTCAATCCCTATGAATTCAACATCGGGAACGATGCCGACGGCGCTTTCCGCGGAACGTATTATATTCCGTTTTCACTGTTCTATGCCATCGGGGAGGCGGTTGGCGGCAGGGCCTTCGGCTACAATTTCAATCAGCTTGTCACGGTCTGGATTACGTTCCTGTTCACCTGGCTGCTGGTCCGCCGTTACAGTCGTGATGAGTGGGTGTCCATTGCGGCCGCCGTCGTGGGGGCCACATTGCCCTATTCATGGATCACGATGTTTGACGGCAGTCCGACCGGTCTCGCCATGATGTGGATTCCGGTTATATTCTGGGCATTGGATATCCTGGTGGCCGAGCGTAAACTCTGGGCCGGGGCGGCGGCGGGGATCGGAATCTGTCTGGCGGAGGCCGATTCGCATGTGTTTTTCTTTGCCATCCTGTCGTCTCCGTTCTGGTGCGTGTTCAGTTACTTGTTCCATTTTCCGGGACGCCGGCCGTCATGGGGCGAGGCGCGGTGCATTCTCCGGGCGTCTCTCCTCCTGATCGTTTTTCTAGGTGTGGCCGCGTGGCTGGTCTGGAGCATCCGCCACTCGGTCCAGGACACCTCGCTGGTTGCGGCACACCGGTCGGTTGAGGAAATCCGCGCCAATTCCCCGATTCTCTCGGGCACGATCAGGCTCGGCAACGAAGGGGAAGGCAGGAAAATTTATGTCGGGGGGTATTTGCTGGCCCTGCTCGCCGCCGGTGGACTGGCCTTTCTCCGGGTACGACGGAGGGCAGCCGTCGCGACCACGGTGCCGTTACTACCGGTTGTTCTGCTGGGTGTGGCGATTCTGGGTGTGGCCCTGCTATCCACCGGTGTGCTGAATCCCGGGGGCGCACGGGCGTGGAAACTGCTCACGACCCTGCTCCCGCCCTACGGCATGATCCGTCAGCCGCACAAGATCTATTGCCTGATGCCGGTGCTTTTGGCCCTGGCGGCGGGGATCCTGTGGCCGGTTCTATTGAGGGGAGTATCGGGGCGATGGCGGACGGCGCTGGTCTTGGTCCTGATCATTCCCGTGGTGCTCGACTACGGACGACGAATCCATCCCGCAGTCTGCCTGCTGGATCGGGAGCAGGGGGCCTTCCGGGCGATCGCGGACGATGCGAAGGTGGCGTGCAACAGCCGGCCGCATCTTCTCTCCCTGCCGATCTGGCCAGGCGATTCACATTACGATTCACTCAACGAATATTACATTTCGCTTTATGGGCTCAGAATGGTGAACGGGTACGGGGGCACGGTGCGGGAATCGTACCGGACCAATATCTTCGAACGCCTGGAAAGCATGAATATCGGCTCCATTTCGGATCAGCAACTGGACTTCCTGCTGAAACGGGGCGTGGGCTACCTGGTGCTGCATGAAGACTGTTTCCCGGAAAAAGTGTCACCCTTTCCCGTAGGGCAAACCCTGCAATCCCTGTTGAATCATCCCCGGCTGAAATCCATCGGCAAGGACGGCGCGATGTGGTCGTTCAAGATCCTTCATCCTGAGGAGGCGGAAACGGCGAGGGAAAAGGTGTCGTTCATGAAGTATTATTTCCCTGCCCGCTCGACACCCCTCACCCCGGTCTTCAATACCGTGCCTCCTTCCCTTGCTCCCGCGGCGCTTTCCCTTTCGTGGGTGGTTCGCGCCAGGGGAGCGGGGGCCTTCCGGGTCTCCAACGTTGTAGGCGGGATAACGAATTCGCCGACGGAATTCGATGTGTCCTCCCGGGATTGGACGTGGACAAGAGTGGCGATTCCCGCAGGCGCAGGGTCGTACGGCGTCGGGGCCGTTGTTACCCGGGCGAAGGGTGCGGTGGATGTGGATCAGGCCATCCTGACGGCCGGCGAGTGGCAGAGTCCGGCACCGGGCGAACGCATCGAGCTGCCGGCCGCCTGTTTCTTCCATGCCGGCCATACCGATCGCGAGGGCCAGTGGGTTACCCTGCGTGCCGCGTACGAGCCGCAGTCCATCGTGTTCTATGGCCCGAAGTTGCCGCTTGATCCAGGATCCTATTCGGTCGAACTGACCTATGAATCCGATGCTGCGAGCGGCGCGGTGCTGGGGCGCTTCAACCCGCGCTGGTCCGGCACCGAAACCGACAACTGGGCGCCAGTCAAGCAGGGGAATCCCGCCGTGCTGCATTTCCGGCAGAATGACAACCGGCCATTTTTCGTGGCCTTTGATTTCCTCCGTGACTCCGATATCCGGATCCGGAGCGTCATGGTTACCCGCGTCAAGTAACAGGGAAAACTTCCCTCAATAACTTGAGGAATTCCTCCCGGACGGGACGGTTCAGGACCTCTTCCATCCGCTTCTGCTGGGAGGCGTGAACGGTTTGTTTCAAGGCGGCATCGTGGCAGATCGCGCCGAAGACCTCGGCGAGTTCCTGGGGCGAGAAGTCGTCAACCAGAATACCGGCGTTGCCCATGGCTTCGGGGGTTCCGCCGGTGCGGCGCGCGATGACCGGGACACCCATGTGCATGGCTTCCACCAGGGGCAGGCAGTAGCCCTCATGGCGGCTGGTGGTGGCGAAGCAGTCGGCCACCTGGTAGTAGGCCGCCAGCCCGGCGGGTGACGCGAAGCGCTCGAAGAAAACGGTGTCGAGTCCCAGTTCGGCGGCATACATCTTCAGCATCGCGTAATACGCCGGGGCGCTCTGGTCGGAGCCGACAATGAGCAGGCGGCTCTGCGGTTCAATATTCTTGTGGAACCAGGCAAAGGCCGTGATCAAGTCCTCAATGCATTTGTTCGGGGCGATGCGGCCGACGAACAGGATGTTCTTCATGGGCACGGAGAATTTAGACAACACGGCAGGATCAGGAGGGAGGTCGAGGCCCGCGGGCTGGAAGAGCAGGGGAAAGACCTTCGCGTGCGGAGCGCCGAGGTCATGCAGCTCGGCGGCATTGAAGGCCGAGTCCGCCCAGACGGCATCCACGCGGGAGAGGGTATCCTTGAGCTCCCGGCGTGCCTGCGTGAGCTGCCCGGCAAGGGCGGTGTCAAAGGGGATGAAGAACTCCGGGGGTGTGATGTTGTGGTAGATCAGGATTTTCCTGGCTGGCGACGACAAGAATAAATCCGTCGCGGCGGAGGCGATGGAGTAATGGCCGATGGCGACATCCCCCGGGGCCTGGATGTATTCTGAAAGAGGGCGGCACTCGCCCGCCGATTCCGGGGCAATGCGTTCCGCGGGCGCGTAGATCTCCGAGGCATATCCCAGTTCCCGGCAGATGGTCCGGAGCGCGAGCGCCTCGTGCGAGATGGCGTCGCCAAGTGCAAACCCTGCTACAAGTTGGTGGATGGAGACGGGCTTCATGAACCGGCTTTCCGGAGTTTCGCCAGTTCCGTCTCCAAGGTCAGGATCCGCTGCTCCAGGCTTTCCACTTTCCGCCGGGCGGCGGCTTGCTGGAAATCGATGGAACTGATGACCAGTTCATTGATGCTGTTCTGTTGGAATGCCATCCGGTCGTGCTGGTAGCGCAGCAGTTTCCATAACACCCCCTTGAATTTTCGCAGGAAGGTACCGGCCGTTCCCGGCCTGGCGGGAATGGGAAAGGATTCCGTGCTGAGCGAGTAGCGCAGGCGCATGAGCCTGCAGAAGCGCTCCAGGTAATCGGCGGCGTTTCGCGACTCCTTGAGGGAGAGCGCGGAATCCCCGGGTGACCAGGGGGAGAGGGCGCCCTGATGACGTGCCGCCTGCCGGGCGAGGGTTGCGCCGACATCGGCTGAACGGTCATTCCCGGCGATACTCAGGTACATGACGGGGGCTCCTGGCTCCACTGGCTTGGCATGTAGCAAATGCCCTCGAATTGCTTGGAGGCCTCCACGCCGATGGCGAAGGCGTGGTCCAGCCGGTGGTAGTTCACGCGGTGATCGGCGGAATGCACCGAGAAGGAGAACAGGTAGGTGCCTTTGGCGAGGTTCAGGGAGGGCAGTTTGAGGACAACCGTGCCCTTGCCTGAGAGTGCCGGAATGGTGACGTGTTCGATCTGGGTGTTGTTGCCATGGACGAGGTGTCCGTTCTCATCGCTGATCCCGAATCCGAAGACCGACGGCCCCACGGGAGTTGTTGCCTCGTAATGCAGCCGCACGGTCAGGGCCTGACCCCAGGTGAACTTGGTGGTTTCCCGGCCGGACTCGTCGAGGAACTGGGCGCCTGTCAGGATCACCTCACGGGTTCCCCATTCACGGCGGCGTTCGGAACTCATCGCCTCGCGCCAGAAGGTTTCATATTGGCCGATGACTTTTCCCGGTGCGCCATGGCCAAGCACCCGGCCGTGATCCAGGAAGAGAATCTGGTCGCTCACCGTCTGGATGGTGTTCAGGTCGTGGGAGATGATCAGCATGGTCTTCTTCTGTTCCCGGAATTCCGCCATGCGGCGCAGGCATTTGCGCTGGAAAGAGGCGTCACCCACGGCCAGTACCTCATCGACGAGCAGGACATCGGGATCCACCTCGACGGCGACGGCGAACCCGAGCCGGACATACATGCCCGAGGAATAATGCTTTACCGGCTGGTCGATGAAGCGGCCGATATCGGCAAACTCCACGATGGCGTCGAACCGCCGGTTCATCTGCTCGCGCGTCAGCCCCATGATGGCGCCCGCCAGGAACACATTTTCCCGGCCGGTGAGGTCGGGATGGAAACCGGCGCCGAGTTCCAGCAGGGACGAAATCGTGCCCCGGGTCTGGAGCTTGCCCTCGGTGGGCATCATGGTGCCGGCGAGCAGGGCCAGCAGCGTGCTCTTGCCTGCGCCATTTGCGCCGATCAGGCCCAGCGTGGTACCCCGTTCAACGGTGAAAGAGACATCCTTCACGGCCCAGAGCTCGCGGGTAGTGTCGGCTCCGTTGCGGAACATGTCCATGACCAGGGATTTCAGGGTATTGCCACCGGCGTTCCGCAAGCGGAACCGCTTGCCCACTCCCTCAACCTGTATGGCGATGTCACTCATGGGGTTAAAGCTCGTCCGGGAAACGGGGTTGCAGTTTCTGGAAAATGGCAGTGCCCGCGACGAAAACGATCACGGAGACCAGCATTGAAAGCGAGATCAACGGGAAGTCCGGCAGGGGACTACCCAGCAGGGCGGTGCGGTAGAGCGCCAGGATTCCCGCCATCGGGTTCATGAAATACAGCGGGCCGAGGATCGGATGCTGCGTGGTGATCGGGGTGATCATCGAGATCTCGTAGACCACCGGAGTCAGGAAGAACCATGCCATGGTGAAGATGCCCGTCAGGTGCTGCACATCACGGAGAAAGACATTCAGGGCGCAGAGTCCGAGGCTCACGCCCGTGCAGAGCGCCAGGTGCGTGACCAGGGCGAGGGGTAGCCAGGCGATCGACCCGAAATGGGGTCCGACGATCAGCAGGTAGACACCCATGACCAGGAGCGAAAGCAGGAAATTGACGAAGTTGGCCAGCACGATGGAGAGGGGCAGGAGCAACCGGGGGAAGCACGCCTTCTTGACCAGGTTGGCATTGCCGATGATGGCGAAGGAAGAGTCGCCCAGGCACATGGCCAGGTATTGCCAGACGAAGATCCCCGACACGAGGACGGGCATGGGTATGGGGAACTTCATGACGATCTTCATGAAGAAGGCATAGATCAGGATCAGGAAGACCGGTCCCAACAGGGTCCAGAGGAAGCCCAGCGCCGATTCCTTGTACCGGATCTTGATGTTCCGGGCCACCAGCATGGAAAGGAGGTCCCGGTGTGCCGCAATTTCTTTGATCAATCCCGCCATAGACGCCTGATACTATGAGGATGCCAGCATCCCTGTCGAATGTTTTTCTCTTTTGACATGGCGTTGACAGTGGGCGCCGGTTCGCCCTAAGGTATGCGCAATTATGGCTGAAACATGGATATTTCCAAAAGGGACGCCGGTTTTGGTGACGGGCGCTACCGGGTTCACGGGGGCAGTTTTAACGCGAAAACTCTGCGAACGGGGGGCCAGGGTCCGGGCTATTGCACGGGCCACGTCAAAGCGCGAAGGGCTGGAAGGACTCCCGATAGAATGGATTGAAGGGAATGTCTTTGACCCGGAGACCGTGGAACGCGCGGTGGCAGGGGTGGAGATTATATTCCATGTCGCGGCAGCCTACCGGGAAGCCGGGATCACCGATGATATCTATTACAAGGTCCATGTTGAAAGCACCCGGCTGCTGGCGCAGGCCGCCCTTAAGAGTCCGGGCTTCAAGCGGTTTGTGCATGTTTCGACGGTGGGGGTCCATGGCCATGTTGAAAACCCGCCCGCCAATGAGGAGTATCCCTTCAGTCCCGGGGATGTCTACCAGCAGACCAAGGCCGAGGCTGAATTATGGATCCGCGATTTCGCCCCGAAGCACGGCCTGCCCCTCGCGGTGATCAGGCCGGCGGCGATTTACGGCCCCGGCGACCGGCGGCTTTTCAAGATTTTCAAGATGGCGGCTTGGCCGCTGATCCCGATACTCGGGCGGGCCCGGGGCCAGTTGTATCATCTGATCCATGTGGATGATCTGACCGAGATCTTCATTCTCGCCGCCCTTCATCCCAAGGCGGTGGGAGAAGTATTTATCGGGGGGGATCCCGCCGCGCTGGCTTTGGCGGATATCCTCAGCATCATCAGTTCCGAGTACGGCCGCAAAGCCCGGCTGGTCCGCATTCCCGCCTTTCCCTTTTTCTGGGCCGCTGCTGTTTGCGAGGCCGTGTGCCGTCCATTCGGGTGGTCGCCGCCGATCTACCGGCGCCGGGTGGCGTTCTTCACGAAAGACCGTTCGTTCGATACTTCCAAACTGAGGGACACGTTAGGCTTCACCTATGGCCGAACCACCGAGGAGGGGCTCCGCCAGGTCGCGCG
>CAZMSS010000106.1:0-9413 GCA_964568965.1 uncultured Verrucomicrobiota bacterium
GTGGCCCAGTCGAGCATGGTCCCGGTCAGATCATCAAAGAAGGCGATCACGGCCTTGGCGTCAGGAGGGAAATCAACCAGCGGCAGGGCGTCCTCCGAGGGGGTGCCGTCAGTTTTCTGCAGATGCCAGCGGCCCTGTTGGTCGCGCACGGCCCAGGCGGGGGTGACGAGGCGGTGATGAGCCTTGGCGAGTTTGGCGAGCCCCGGAATGGCGGGGTTCGGGCGGTTGCCCTGAAGCATCCGGAACCCCTCGAACATCACGGCGTGGATCGCGGTCCCGAAATCCATGGTGCTGGGCTCCAGGTCGTTGGGCTCAATGGCCTCCACCTTGAGGACGTACTGAAGGTAGTATTGGTAGGGGCAGGCGACGAGTCGCTCGAGCTGGGTGGGACTGAAATCAATTATGCCGCCGGCGGGAGCTGGCCTGATTTTAGTCCACAGGGCGGTGTCGAGAACCCCCGCAAACTCGTGTCCCGGTTCCCGTGAGAGGTCGGTGGGCGTTTCCTGATCATCCTGCTGCTGCCGCGTAAAGAACGCCTGCCGCTGCCGCTCCACCTGGATCCCATGCGCAATATGTGCCGCCAGATTGGAGGAAATTGAACATTCAACATTCAACATTGAACTTCCAACATCCAACGGGAAACAATCCGCTTTCGTCGTATTTCCTTCTTCGATGTTGAATGTTGAATGTTGAATGTTCGATGTTTTGGGACTGCCTTTTCCTGCCAACCGCTGCCGCCGTTCATCATCCGCCCGGCACAGGGCGAGCGGCACGGTGCCCAGATAGGATTCCCCGGGGAAGGGGCGCCGCTTGAAAGCGGCAATGTTTGATGTTTGATTTTCTTTTTGTTCCAGATGCCGGCGCCAATGGGCTTGCAGGTGGGCGGATCCCTTCGAATAGCGCCAGGCGTCATAGGGATCCGGTGGCTGCGGGGGAAGGGTGGGCCATGCCGGCCAGCCGACGAGCCGCCAGAGGGTGCTGAAGAAAACCGAGGGGGTGAGTTCCTGTCCCGTCTCATCATGGCCGGCATAGGAAAAGACCATCTGCTCCCGCGAGGCGGCCAGCGTGGTCAGGAAAAGCAGGTTCTCCTGGCTGTTCCGCGCCCTGGAAGCCGCCAGGGCGGCAACAGGGAGGGGGCCCTTCTTCATGAGCCTTTCCCGGAAGCCGAGTAATTCGGCATCGGGGAAGAGCGGGCTCGGTGTTGGCGATTTCGGGAAGGCCCCGGCGTTGAGCCCGGCGAGCAGTACCACCTTGAAGCTCAATCCGGCGATATCGTAGGGATTCAAAATCCAGACCCCGGTTTCGTCCGGCGGCGCGGGCGATACGGTGAGGTTATCCAGGGCACGGTTCAGCAGGTCGACAATCTCATCCCAGGAAATGGACTGGCCGCTATCCTTGTTGACGAGGCTGTGGCGACGGAGTGTGGTGAGCGTCTCGGTGGCAATTTCCCACGCCTTGGCGTTCAGCGTCTGGCTTCGGACGGCAAGTTCGTCGCCGGGCTCAATGTCTTGCACAACCCCTATTTTGAGGGTTGTGCAACGTGTCATCAGGTCCGTGATGCCCGCATCGAAAGACTCCACGGCGGGGGTGCCCAGAGCGAGGCGCAGCGCCTGAATGGCGGATGCCGCGAAGGCGGTGGCTTCGGCCTGCGTCCCGAACCGCTTCTGCTTCAGGGCATAGGTGGCGAGCCGGCGGGAAATCCGGTCGGGGTCATCCATCACCGGTTCGACACCGGACCGGAGCAGGTCATCGGCGAGCTGGGCAGGGTCGGCGATGGTTTGAGCCCAATTGATCCACGGGCTTTGGAGCAGGGCGCAGAAGATGTCGCGTTCGCGGGTGGCGGAGAAGCGGGCCAGGTCGATCAGCGTTTTGATGATGGGAACGGCGAGCACCGGGACTCCGCGCCGGAAATAGTAGGGGATGTTGAAACGGGCGAAGACATCCATGATGGCATCCGAGGCGGCGCCAAGGTTGCGGGTGACAAGGCAGATATCCTCGGGCCGGACGGGATCGGGCCGGTCGTGAATCTCCCAGGCAATCCGCCGGGCGAGGTCCTCGATCTCGCCGTAGGTGCCGACGGAGCAGGAGAAGCCGACCCGGGAGCGGGCCTGTTCGGCGAGGGCGGGATCCTGCATGGCGTAGCCTTCACGGAGGCTGGTGAGGTGTTCAATGGCCGAGCGGGTGGACTCCGCCTGGAACTCGCAGTCACCGGCCATGGCCTGGGCATCGCCGAACAGCAGGCGGCCGGTATCGGTCAGCAGGGTGCCTCCCCACCAATCCTGCTCGTAATCGGTGAGGATGTGTCGAACAGACACATTGTCCCGGCCGAGCTGGTTGGCGAGGGCCTGGATGACGGACTCCTGGAACGGGGCCACCCAGCGGATGGCGACGAAGGCGATGGCCCGGGCCTGGCGAAGAAGCGGGGGCCATCGGGACCGGTCGCCTCTCAGGAGGGTGAGGATGGCGGCATTGAGGGTGGCCTCGTCGGCAACCCCGAGGGAGCGGCAGACGCCGGTGTAGGCGGCGTGGAGGGCGGCCAGCTCCGGGTTCTTGGGGACAGCCCTGTCTGCCGCCAGCAGTTTCAGGAATTCATCGGCGCGGTCCGCGAGGGGGGCAACGGACTCGATCAATTGGGAGAGCGTTTCCTCCAGGGCCGCCGGGGCGAGGGCGGCGAGGATTTTGCCCTTGCCGGCCCTGGTGGAACGGAAGAGCGACACGGCCTCGACGATCGCCAGCTCGCGGTCCAGGTCGGAGATCGGCCGCAGCCCCTGGCTTTTCAGGGCGAGCCCGGCACACTCCCGCAGCAGCGAGGAGAGGGTGACGTGCCCCCGCCCGTCAAAGAAGGCCTCCCGCTCCAGGGCACGCCGCTGGGCCTGCCGCAAGGCGACGGCGGTGGGGTAGACGATAAGGGCGCCTTTGATTGTCTCCGGTTTGCTGTTCATGGCGGTTGCGGGGGAGTGTAGTGGGTTGGAAAAGGGACTTCAAGGGCGGTAGTGATTATTTGAGGCCCGCGGGCAAACAGTGAGTGCAACCCCGGTGGGAGCAAGAGGGGATTGGGATGGGCCCCCGTTCGTGACAAGGAGCAGGGTTTCCGCTATGGTAACCCGATGACCACAGATATCCAGAAGCCGTGCTCAAGAGTTACCATAGTGGTGCCCGCCTATAACGAAGTCGGCAATCTGAAGCCCTTGGCAGAGCAATTGAGCGCCTCGATTCCGCACGGATGGTCCTGGGAACTGCTGGTGGTGGATGATGGCAGTACCGACGGGACCTATTCCGAGGTCGAGCGTTTGGCGAGTGAGGGGCTTCCTGTCTACGGGCTTTCGCTTTCCCGCAATTTCGGTCACCAGAAGGCATTGCGTGCGGGGCTCGACCATGCGGAAGGCGATGTGGTGATTGTCATGGACGCCGACCTGCAGCATCCCCCTGGCCTGGTGCCGCAGCTCCTGGAGCGTTGGTCGCAAGGCTACCAGATCGTGCATACCGTCCGGGACGATCAGGCGGAACCGGGGCTGTTCAAGCGTTGGACATCGGCCGCCTACTATGCTCTTTTCAGGCTTCTGACCGGGTTGCGTCTGCCGGCGGGTTCCGCGGATTTCCGCCTCATGGACCGCCGGGTGGTGCTGGCGCTGCGGTCCATGCCGGAGTCTGACCTGTTCCTGCGGGGTATGGTGTATTGGATCGGATTCAAGTCCTGCAACGTAACGTACCGGCCCGCAGTGCGCCACAGCGGGAGCAGCAAATTCGGGTTTTCCCGCATGTTCGGCATGGGGCTGCAGGGAATCATGTCGTTCACGGTGCGCCCGCTCAGGCTGGCCATGGTGCTGGGATTCCTGTTTGCCTCCTCGGCCGGGCTCTACGGCCTGTATGCGCTAGCCATATTCTTCTTCACCGACCGGGCCATCCAGGGATGGACTTCATTGTTGCTTAGTGTGTTGTTCTGTGGCGGCATCCAGATGGTGCTCATCGGCATCCTGGGCGAATATGTGGGGCGCCTTTTCCTGGAATCCAAGCGGCGGCCGGACTATTGGGTTGCGGCCTCGAACTATCGCACGTCCCCTGCAGGCAACAAGCGATAATAGAGGTACCACTTGTAGTCAAGGCCGTGGGTTCCCGCATCCTGCACGAGATACGGGTATCGCCGTCCCTGAAGTATGGCGCTTAGCCTCTTTGTGATATCGAGGAGCTGGGATGCCGGGGCGCGAAAGAAGGTTTCTTCCCGTCTCCACAGGCGGGGATCCATCTGTTTCCGGCTGGCGAGAAGGAGGGTTTCGTCGGTCGCGAGGGGTGGAATGACGCGCAATGCGAGCGTCTTGCCGTGATAGCGGGGGAGGTAACGCTCAAAGTACACTCTCACGGAAGAAGCCAGTTCCATATCGGGATCCTGCGGATCGAAGCAGATGGCCAACGGCTGCCCCTTTTCCAGGCGCTGTTGCATCCCCGTCAAGAGGCGCTGTTCCACATTCCGTGCGTGGTGCTGTGCCGCGAATTGCATCAGGTAACTATAATAATTGGCCGCGATAAACCAGGACAGGATGACGAGTATCAGGCCGCGGACAATACCCCTCATGAGTTGGCGCCTTCCCAGCAGGCGATCCAACTCGATGGAGGACAAGGCGAGGTGCCACCCCAGAAGGGGAACGAGCGGGTAGAAGTAGCGCAGGATCGGCAACCACGATATCAGCAGGACGGTGATCATGCTGAACGTCATCCCCAGGGAAAAGACAAGGCACCCCGCATCGGGGGACAGGCCGGACCGGCGTAGCAGGAGGACTAGCCGGATCCCCATGACGAGCAGGGATGCGGCAATGATCACGCCGAATGCAGGGACGGTGCTGAACTGGAAGGCATCATGGGCTAGCCAGCGCAGGTTGTCGAGAACCAGGGGGAGGTTGAAGGCCCGCGTGCCATACCCGGTAGCCGTGGACGCCGCATGCACGCGCCAGACCGTGTAGGCCAGCCATGCCATGGCCGGAACCGCTGCGATTAGGATCCGGAGGCTCCGGCGCACGAGAGCCAGGCCGATCAGGAAAGCGCAGAAGAAGGCCATTGGGGCCACGTTCGTTTCCTTGCTTAGCGAAAGCCCTGCATATCCGGCGATCATCCAGCCGGCGCGTGCAATCCGATCCGTCCTGCCAATGTCGGGTGGATCGGTCAGCATGCGTGTGGCGCCCATGACCAGCATGCCCAGCGTGACAAAGGTCAGAAGTTCCTGGGGTGCCAGACGGGCCATGGGCTGGTTGGGAAAAAAGCAGACAAAAACGTTGAAGATCAGCAGTGGCATCAGTGTGGCGACATCCGCCGGCGCTGGCGCCACACCGCGGCTTCGGATGCGGATCAGGCGCCATAACGCGGCGTTCCAGCAGAGCAGGCCCACCAGCCAGTTTCCCCAACGGGCGAGGTGATGAATGGCTGGGTGGGGGCCGATGATGAGCCAGCCGAGGGAGCAGTCAACGTCGAAGAGCGGGCGATAACGTCCATCCGGCGGGATGCCGGCGAAGGTGGTCCTGAGCCAATAACCGAAATACCGCGAACTTTTCAGCAGGTCTATCCGCGTAAAGTCGCCGTAATCATCTACCAGCGCGAAGGGGGTTCCCAGGGAATAGGCAAGAGCCGGGGCCAGTAGCGCCAGGAAGAGGATCACGGTTGCAGCATGGTGTATTCGGTACGAGGGCATTGCGGCTTTGAAGCCTGCCACAGTAGGCTGGATGAGTCAATATCGCGGGATCGCGTGACGGCGGACGACAAGGACTCCTCGGACGACAAGAACCACAAACCCGGTGGACAGAACGCCCTCATTCTATATAATCACTCCCATCGAAAGGACTGACTGGCTATGTTGACTCTTCTTATATCTTTGGTGTGCATGAGTGGATTGTGGGCCGGGTTGCACTATGGCTTCCATTTGGGGAACGGCTGGAGTGTGACCCTGGCGGTACTGACAGGACTGGGAGTCCAGGTGGCGGTCACCTTCTGGATCCGGCGGAAGATCACCGCCCTCATGACGGGGATCCAGGCCCGCATCACGGAGCGGACCAATGTGCTCAGGCGGAAGTATGAACAACTTGGCAGCCGCGGCGGGAACATGAAGTGGATCATGGACCAGGCGCGCAAGGACCAGGATGCCATGATGACCGAGGCCCTGGAAACGACCAAGAAGATGGAGCCCTACTGCAGGTGGAGCTTCATGCTCGACCGCCAGATCAATGCCATCCGCGTCCAATTCCTCTACCAGCTGAAGAAGTTCGAGGAGGTGGACGCCATCCTGCCGAAAACGATGCTCGGCGATCCCGTCCTGGTCTGCATGAAGATGTGCCGCCAGTACAAACTGGGGCAGGAGGCGGACCTCAAGAAGACGTACGAGAAGTACCGGAAGAAATTCAAGCACGACTCCACCCTGATCTACGCCACCTATTCCTGGATGCTGCTGCGCAAGAAACAGACCGAGACGGCCATCAAGGTGCTGGTGGACGGCAAGACCGCCACCGACGACGAGGTGCTGGAGGCCAACTGGGAGGCTGTGGCCAACGGGCGGCTGGGGCAATTTTCCAATGCCGGTCTTGGTGAGACCTGGTATGCCCTGCTGCTGGAGGAGCCCAAGCAGCCGAAGCCTACCGTGATCCGGCAGACACGTTCCGGCGGGCCCCAGTGGCGTCGCGGGTAACTGACAGGTTGTTTTTATTATCGCTCTCATCGTTGGCTTGATATTCTCCAGATGGACCGCGACCTCCGGGCGCGGTCAGACCAGAGTGGATCAAACAGGGAGGTGAAGCATGAAGACGACGGTTCTGTTGGCAATGTCGGGCATTATGGTCATGGCGGCATGTGGTACGGCAGGGGCGGCGGACCCGGCGGCGCCGGTGCCCCCGAAGGCAGCCTTCCAGCTGCCGGCTCTTCCCTATGCGGAAAACGCCCTCGAGCCGGTGATCTCGGCGCGGACGATGGGGTTCCATTACGGCAAGCATCACAAGGGCTATGTCGACAACCTGAACAAATTGATCGCCGTCTCCGAGCTTGAGTCCATGCCCCTTGAGGAGATCATCAGGGTGACGTCGAAAGCCAAGGACAAGGACGGCATGGCGATTTTCAACAATGCCGCCCAGGTCTGGAACCACACCTTCTTCTGGTCCAGCATGAAGCCGAACGGCGGCGGGAAGCCCGGCGGTGCGCTGCTCGAAAAGATTGAAAAATCCTTCGGCAGCTACGACGCGTTCCGGCAGGCGTTCCTGGACGCGGCGATGGGGCAGTTCGGGAGCGGCTGGGTCTGGCTGGTGGCGGACAAGGACGTGCTCAAGGTGGTCAAGACCTCCAATGCCGACACCCCGGTGGCACACGACCAGAAGGCGCTGATCACCTGCGATGTGTGGGAGCACGCCTATTATCTGGACTACCAGAACCGGCGGAAGGATTTTGTGACGGCCTTCCTGGATTCCATGGTGAACTGGGAATTTGCGTCGGCCCAGCTTGCGAAGTGACCCGAACGGGGTGAGTCATGCTTCACGTTGCGATCTTCCTGCTCCTGCTAGGGGCGGCCAACGGCACGCCGGTTCTGCTGCGACTGGCGATGGGGAAGCGTCTGGCCCGGCCCCTGGATGGGGGACTGACTCTCAGTGATGGGCATCCGCTCTTCGGAACCTCCAAGACCATTCGGGGCATCGCTTCCTCCCTGGCCGCCACGACCGGTGTGGCGTGGGCGCTCGGCTATCCTCCTGTGATGGGGGCGGGGATTGCGGCGGCGGCCATGCTGGGGGATCTGTTCTCGAGCTTCATCAAGCGGCGGCTGGGGATGAAATCAAGCCATGATGCCTACGGGTTGGACCAGATTCCCGAATCCCTTCTGCCGGCCCTTGTCTACCGGGTGCAGATGGGATTGTCGTGGGACGGGGTTGCATGGCTGATCCTGGCTTTCACGATTCTCGATGTCATCCTCACGAGGTGGTTGCGCCAAATGCGCTGGAGTTGAGCTGAAGGAGTTATCATCATGACCAAGACGGCCGAACTTTCCGGAAACCAGACGCTGGCCACGATCAAGCAAAGACGAAGTGTCAGGTTGTTCACCGACCAACCGGTGCCCGAGATGGACCTGCTGACCCTGCTGTCCGCGGCAAACCGGGCGCCCTCCGCCCACAACCAGCAATCCTGGCGATTCATCGTGCTCCGCGGGGCGAAGAAGCAGGCGCTCGCAGAACTCGTGAACAGCAGGGCGGCGGAGTTTCCGCGCCCTTCCTGCGCCCTGCTGCGGATGGCGTCGAGGACGATCGTCAGCGCTCCGGTTGTGGTGGCGGTGTCCAACACGGGCGAGCTGATCAAGCACGGCGGCGACTTGTTCCAGGTGAACCGGGAGGCGGCGCTGGATTTTTTCAGGACCATGGAGATTCAAAGTTCCGCCGCGGCGGTTGAAAACCTCCTGCTGGCTGCGACCTCCATGGGGATCGGGACGGTCTGGCTCGGGATTCTCTACCTGATCAAGCATGAGGTCCTGACCTTTCTCGAGGAGCCGGACGGGGAGTTCATGGCCGTGATCCCCGTGGGCTATCCGGTGCGTGTGTCCGATGGCCCCAAGAAGCGGCCGCTGGCCGTCTCCATCCGGTATTTTGACTGACTTGCCGCAGGGGGGATTCACCACCCGCCGAGTACGGCTAGAGACACAGAGGCACAGAGAAGACAGGAGAAGAGAGAACCAATGTTGCGGGAATTCCGCCTGCCGGAGTACCGTCAGCCATAATTCCCGCAACCCCTCTTGGAGGAATTCATGGAGAAAGAGGAGATGGAACAGCACACAAAACCTCTCCTCCCCCTCTTTGCCTTCCTCCAAGAAACCGTGGCGTTTATTTTGGTCCCGCGTACTCGCGGGAACGAAATAAACGCCACATTTGCATTTCTTTTTCGTCTCTTCTCTGTGTCTCCGTGCCTCTAGCCGTACTCGGCGGGTGGTGAAAATTTTTGAGTGCGGGTCGAGTGGGAGCAATCAGCTTGAATTGAGGCGTACGGGGCGCATAATGGGCGGCAACTGAACGAACAAGGAGCTTAACTCATGGGATCACCGATGTTGGATGCGTTGCTGGCAGATATCAAGACCGCGATGAAGGCTCAGGATCCGGAAAAGCTGACGGCGCTCCGGATGTTGAATGCCCAGATCAAGGATGCGACCGTCAATGCCGGCAAGGACCCGACGGACGAGGCGGTTGCGACCATCGTGGCCAAGGCCATCAAGCAGCGGCAGGATTCCGTGGAGCAGTTCCGGGCGGCGGGGCGGACCGACCTGGCGGACAAGGAGCAGCGGGAAATCGAACTGTTCCGGGCGTACCAGCCCCGGCAGCTCGGGGCGGCGGAAATTGAAGCGCTGGTCAAAAAGGCTATCGCCGACACTGGCGCCGCCGGGAAAAAGGACCTGGGCAAAGTGATGCAGGCCC
>CAZMSS010000107.1:0-9199 GCA_964568965.1 uncultured Verrucomicrobiota bacterium
AGGCCCCACCACGGTCTGCAGGGGTTTCTGGTTCTCGTACTCCATCCTGACCCAGTCGGCCGAACGGGCCACCTTTGAGATGCGTACCTCGTCAATGTCGCCGGCATACTGGAAATTGTTATACCAGCCGCCGATATACATCCGCGCCGGACTCTTGATTGCGAGCGGGGCACCGCGTGCAGGATTCTTAAGCGCCAGCCGGTCATCATTCAACAACGACACCCCGTCAAGATGCCCGTTTACATATATCCTCGAATCTCCATTCTTATAGGTATGGACCACGTGATACCATTGCGTCATGGGGAGTTTACTTCCTCCCTTCACGTCCGCACTGGAGAAATAGCACCCGATATTGATGTGTGGCGGACTGACAAAATCCATCACCACTTTACCCTGGGCCTGCTCATTTCCCCAGGCAACGAGAATCGTGTTCGGCTTCTCCGCCCTGAACCAAAGCTCGGACGAATGAGGGCTGGAACCGATGGGAAAGGTCGTAATTTTTTCGCCGCAATTGATGCCTTGGCGTACTGCGAAATGACGAGCCATACCTATCATGCCCGGAGATGAAGTAGTACCCGTATCTTTGGCTTCCAGCGTGCCCGCATCATCCATCACGGGATTATTCATGTGGAAAACGCTGAGATATCCGTTGGATTCATTGAATACTGCCTGACCCTTGGACTCGCTGGCGGCATCCGCCTTGCCCCAGTACATCTTGATTTCCTGACGCGCGTTACCCTTGATCCCGGGTATCCGCACCCAGATTCCAGCCGTCCCCGCAGCACTGTCCCAGTCGTCCACCTGATAGGCCAGCGGCGAACCGGTGGCACTTGCGAAGCGAATATCGTCACCATTGGCTTTCGCCTCGCTGAAGTTGAACCAGTCCTTATTCAGTCGCACTAGAACCGGGAAGTTCTCTTCCGAGGCAGTTGCCGGCAGATTAGCACCCTCCGGGGTGGTGAGGATCGTGAGCGAGCCCGAATGCTGCCAGCCAGGATACTGAGCCGGGGCCATTTCGAAAATAGACAGAAACACTGCCGCGGTCATCATGAGTTTATTAATCATTCCGCATTCCTTCTCGTTGCTCGTTTCGCAATTATTCTCATTCGGGCAAATCGCCCTCAGTCTTCAGCCGTTTTACTGGCCACTACCTGTTAGCATTCCAAAGGCTCATATAGTGGGCATACCACTTTTGTTCCTCATCGTTCAGTGGCGCCTGCGGCAATCCCCCCGTCTGCATGTCAGCGGTCCAGCCGCGAGGTAATATAACCCGCTGTGCAGACAACCGCGCGGACGGGTTTGGTTGCGGCGTCAAAGTCGCGCCTCAGGTAAACACAGGGTAGATAACGTTTGCCGGGATCCATGTCCGGTGCCAGGACTTCCTCCCGGTCCAGCCCGATCCAGTTTCCGACCCAGTCCTTTGCCTCCAGCAGGCCCACGGACCAGAAGGCCGCCTCGCTCCACCGGGAGGCACGGTCATCCTCGTTCCACACCTGCACCTTCCAGAAGCAGGCTTGGTGCGACGTGAGCGGCTTTCCGGCGTACAGGATATGGGCGGTCTCATCCGAAGCCACTTTCCCCGAGTCCCAGAGATCACCCTTGCCTGATCGCAGCTTTTCCTCTGAACTGGCGACCAGGATCTGGTAGGCGGTCTGTTTCTGACCACGCACCGTCCCCTGCAATTGCCAGCTCAACCATGGCTGCGTCCGGTCCAGTCCCACGGGATTGTCCGCATACTCACACGGCAACCCGGCAACACTCAACTTTTGTCCGGCTGAAGCGCTCGCCGTCGCCATCACGGCGCCAACACAAACCATCGCGAAATTCATGATCGAAAGCCTCATAAACTACACTTTGGTCTTTCCTGTCTGCTGACACTCAATCCACAGGCAACGCCAGGTCAAACCTCGCATCGTCTTCATGTTTTTCACCCTTAGGTCACTCTGGCGCCGGATTCTTTCCGAACATCCGGGCAATGCGGCGCATGTCGAACTTGGCGCTGCGGTCATAGTTGTAGATACCGTTCTGCTCCTGCTCCACATCCGTGAGCTGGGTGTAGCAGTATCCGCAGATGTGCTTCTGGCCGAGGATGGCGTCGATCTGACCTTCCAGTCGGACGTAGAACTCCTCGAGCGTTTTCGGAGCGTCACCATAGCCCCACGAGTTGTCGGCAAAGGCACGCTTGTCCACCGGGATCCACTTGATGCCGCCGAACTCGTCGACGAGATACGGCTGGCCTTCGTAGTCGACCTCGCGGTCGGGGAAATTCCTGAAGACGCCCTTCTCCCTGTCGGGCGTGAGCTGCACCTTGAGCTTCTCCGGATCCTGCTCGTATGTGTGCACCGTCCATAAATCCGTCCGCGCATGGATATACCCGCTGGCATCGTTGACCGGCCGGGTCGGATCGAGATCCTTGCAGATGGCATACAGGTCCCGGTGGAAGCGCCGGTGCTGTTTGGCATTGGACAAATCCATGTTTCCGGTTTCGTTGAGCGGCGTCCAGGCGATAAGCGAGGGATGATTGCGGTCGCGCACGACGATCTCCTGCCATTCGCTCAGGAATAGGCGCGCCGACGGCAGGTCATTGGGATCGCACCCCCAGCTCGACGCCTCGCCCCAGGTCAGATACCCCATGCGGTCCGCCAGGTAGTGGAAGCGTTCCTCGAAAACCTTCTGGTGCAGCCGGGCTCCGTTGAATCCTGCCTTCATCGACAGTTCAATGTCGCGCTTGAGATGGGCCTCCGACGGCGCGGTCCAGATCCCGTCGGGGTAGAACCCCTGGTCGAGAACCAGTCGCTGATAAATCGGCTTGTTATTGAGGAAGACCTTGTTGCCCTCGATGTGAACCTTGCGCATTCCGGCATAGCTGCTGACTGTGTCCACAACAGCCCCGTCATCACCGACCACCTCCAGCACGATATCGTAAAGGAAGGGGCTCTCAGGTGACCAGGTCTTCGGCTTCCTGATGTTCAGGATCAGCGGCGCACCATCAAAGGCCGGGGCTTCGGCCCGGGCGACGGTCTTCCCACCGTCCCGCACACAGGCGCGGAACGCCAGACCCCGCTCGATGGCACGGAACCGCGGGGTGATGATGAACCGTTCACCATCCAGGTCGGGCACGATCTGGACGTCCCTAAGCCCATGCTTGTCAACCGGCTCCAACCAGACTGTCTGCCAGATTCCAGTGGTCCGGGTATAAACACATCCGAACGACTTGAACAGCCTGCTTTGCTTGCCACTGGGTTGCTTCTCGGTCCGCAGGTTATCGGCCACGCGCAGAACTACATCGTGCGTGCCGCCGGCCTTGACGTACCGTGTGATGTCGAACCCAAACGATACGGTCCCCCCAAAGTGGAGCCCCACCGACTTGCCGTCAACATATAGTTCGCATTCGTAATCCACACCGCCGAAATTCAGTTGAACCGCCCTGCCCGCCCAGGATTTCGGGATCGAGATTTTGCGGTGATACCACATCGCCTCGATGAAGTCCTTGTGCCCGACACCCGACAGGTCGCTCTCGGGACAGAACGGCACAATAATCCGGCCATCGAACCCCTTGCTCTCGAACAGGCGCCGCTCTGCCCCCGACTTCCCGTGATCGAGACAGTAGCTCCAGGGACCATTGAGATTGATCCAGTCGGCTCGTTCGAACTGGGGGCGAGGATATTCAGGGCGTGGAATCGAGTTCTTTCTTTTGCTTTTCATGATGCTTCTTCCTTCAAGATATAGTTTTCAATCAACCAGAATTCCCAAGTCAATAAACTGCCCACCTGTAGTCTGGTGCGTGTGGACCGCAATGGTATTAACGCCTTTTTTCAACGCCTTTTTCAAGGAGTCTGTCACCATGCGCAACTGATAGTGACTAATGACCCCGCTGGTGCCCAGGATCTTCTGGCCATTCACATAGACCTCGGTATCCTCATCATGACAGATGACCAAGGCGCCATTTTTAAAACTCCCTCCGCCATACTCAAACGTCTTCCTGAGATAAATATCCGGAGTATTCCATTCCGTCCGGACCTTCAGACCGCCTTGCCCGAAAGGCGCGAGACCGGTCTTCCATGACGCGTCATCAAAGCCTTCCTTCATCCAGTTTTCGCCGGGCTTTTCCGTGGCATATTTGTAAGGAGTACACAGGTCCCCGTCCTGCACGGCGCCAAGAAGCACTTTCCAATTGGGTTGGGTGATTTTCGCCGGAGGTTTGGCGGCATTCGGCTCGCAACGTTCATAGGCCGCCTCACGCGACGTAATATCATGAATCTTCTTCACGTCAAATTTGGGCCTACGGTCATAGTAGTACAATCCGTTCTTCTCCTGCTCGACGTCGGTCAACTGCGTATAGCAGAATCCGAACAGGTGCGGGTTGTCGAGCATGGCGTTGATGGTGCCCTCGTAGCGGATATAGAACTCATCCGGTGTTTTCGGGCCTGAGCCGTACCCCCACCCTCCCTCGGTTGCCCAGCCGATACCACCGATTTCGCTGACCATCATCGGGATGATGCGGCCACCCTGTGGCGCCTTCCGGTGACCATACCGTGCGGGCGTGGAAAGATCCTGCCCCGTGACCGACATCCGCTCCATCCAGCTATTACGGAAAGCTTCAGGATTCCCGTTATAGTCATGAGCGTCCAGAACTTCCGGGTTCGGCAGGGTATGTGACCAACCACTGGTCTCCAGGGCGGGCCGTGTCGGGTCAATTGCCTTGGTGACGGTCCAGATCATCCTTTGGAGTTCCCCCGCATTGCCGTCTGATTCGTTGAAGGGACACCAACCAACGATTGACGCATGGTTTCTGTCACGCAGCAGGATCTCGGTCCATTCATTCACGTAGGCCGAATAGCCTTCCGGCTTGTTATTGTAGCCCCAGTTCGGATATTCGCCCCAGACCAGATAGCCGAGCTTGTCGGCCCAGTAGAGGAATCTGGGTTCAAACACCTTCTGATGAAGGCGAGCACCGTTGTAACCGCAGGCCATGGACATCTCGATATCTTTTTCCAGCGCCTCATCCGAAGGCGCCGTCCACAGACCCTCGGGATAGAAACCCTGGTCGAGAATCAGGCGCTGGAAAACCGGTTTGCCGTTGATGAGAATCCGGCGCCCGTCAATCGCGACAGTCCTCAGGCCGAAATAGCTTTTCAGTTCATCAATCTTTTCTTTCCCGCTGCACAAGGTGAACTTGAGGTCATACAGGAAAGGAGAACCAGGCTCCCAGAGTTTTTTCGTTTTGAGTTTAAGAACCAGCTGGTTCTGATATGGGCCCGTGGTTGTGTCCGAGCCCGTCAATCTGCCATCGGCATAAGCTTCCGCCTTGAGCGACAGATCCTTGTCCAGGCCGTTGATTTTCGCCTCAATCAGCACCCTCGAGTTGTCCGGGTCCGGCACAATGGAAATCGACTCAATGAACGAGGAGCCGACGGCTTCCAGCCAAACGGGCTGCCATATGCCGGTAGTACGGGTATAGATGCAACCCCCGCTCTGGTCGGGCGATTGCTTGCCGGTGGGCTGCAGGCCGCTCCACATATCGTCCAGCACCTTGACCACCACCTCGTTGGCGCCATCCCTGAGCCATTTGGTAACGTCAAAACTGAACGCCGCATTCTCGCCAATATGCATTCCGGCAAGCTGGCCGTTGACGTAGACCCAGGCCTTGTAATCCACGCCTCCGAAATGCAGCCTCACGCGCTTGCCCTTCATCGTGGCCGGAACTTCAAACAGTCGGCGATACCAGACGTTCTTGAGTTTCTCGGTATTGCCCAGCCCTAGCCCGGACAACTTGCTCTCGGGACAGAACGGAACGATGATCTTTGAATTGAGATCCTTGCCATAGGTCAGGCCGCGGGTTTCCCCATCCGCAGCCTTGTCGTTCTCGAACTGCCACTCGCCGTTAAGTGTCATCCAGTTCTCACGCAGCATATCCGGTCGCGGATGTTCAGGTCGTGGCACCTCCGCCAATGTGGTGGAAATTCCAATCAACAGGACAGCCATGACGGCCAATAAACCAACGGGACTTTGATTTCTTTTCATTTTTTCAGACTCCTTAGTTCGGGTTGATCTTTCGCGGTCTCGATGTACGCGATTGCCTCTGCCACCGCATCCACCTTCTGCTTCTTGCAGTCTTCCGGGAACGACTCCTGCTTGCAGAACTCCAGCAATTCACGGAGTTGGGGCAACACGGGCTTGGCCGCGGTTCCATAACTCTTCAAAACCTCCATCATGACGGGCATCCGGGCCTCGCTCCCGTGTCCAAACTGGTACCGGGCGAACTTGAGCGTGAGGGGAATGGCTTCCCGGAAGTGGTACTTTGCCAAGACCCGCATCGCTCCCAGCCGCAACTCGCTTCCAAACATCGCATCCGCCGGGGCTGCTTGATCGAGGGCGGCGACAATCTGCGGGGCCAGAGCCTGGACATCCTCCAACGTGAGGCAGCCCTCGAAACCATCCCTTAACGTAGCCCGGGCCATGCCATCCGCATTCCCCGACACCGCCCGGATCGCCGGATAGAGGAGTTTCCTGTCAACCCCCTCGTAGGAGCTTCGCAACAAACCGTCGAACAGCGCCGCCGCCAATTTCCCATGCGTGAGCTGAATGGGATCGTCCCAGACAATCGGCGTGAGGGGCTCGGCGGTGTCGGCGACGGCCTTGAGCATGTCGGGCAGGACCGGCCGGGCCGCATCGCCAATTTTAATGAGGGCGGCGGCCGCCTTGATCCGCAAGCCGCGGTCTTCATGCTTCAGCAGGCGGATAAGAACGGGCAGGGCGTTTGTACTCTTGAGGCAACCCAGGGCCTCGCAGGCGCCTTGGCGCTTACGCGCATCCTTGCCTTCCGCCATGGTGATCAGCACGGGAACCATCGACGGCGCTTCGGGACGTCTCGCCAACTCCTCCGCCGCCCAACTGCGGACGACCGGCGACCAATCGCCGAATGCTGACACCAGCTCATCCGGACTCTTGGTTTTGCAGTCGAGATCGAAACGCCCCGACAACTTGGCTTCCCCCACCTCTTTCTTGTCCAGCCAGTTCGCTATATCCGCATCCCTACCCGTAATAACGAGCTTCTTAAGCGGTATGGAATAGGTCAGAACATACGTGGCGGCAGGGCTCAAGCCGTAGTAACTGCTGTGCCCGTAATAGGTGTCATCATCGGTCTTGCCGGGGCCGTATTGCTCAGCCCCGTCATACGTGAACGAGCCGTCACAACGCCGCACCAGGTCCAGGTGCCAGGAGGCTTCCTTCATAAATGCCGAGATCGCCGCCGGTCCGCCGACATTGGCACCCAGCGCGCTCCACAGGTAATTGAACCCCTGGCCAGTATGCCCGGTTTCACGGTTCGCATAGGCCGCCGTGGCCATCTTCGCAAAGTATTTCGCCTGCACAGTGTGATGGCCCTGGGCCGCAAACATTATTGCGGCGATCGAATTCTTGCCGTTGTTCTCATGCATGGCAACGGGCTCGTGTTCACCGTAAGGGATCGCCCCCTTGTCCACATAATAGCTGAAGAACTTGGAAGCCCGCTCAATCGCGGGATTAATTTCGGGGTCCGCGATGCCGCACTTCCTCCCCATGACAATCGAGAGATTGGCGACCAGTCCGCACTGGTTCATGGGACCATACGGGGGAACCGATCCATGAAACTTCCCGTCCACTGTCTTGGCCGCGCCGCCATGGCCATACGTGCCATACATGCCTTGGCCTCTGGCAAGCGCCAAAGTGTAATCCTTGATCCCCGGCAACACATCCTTGTCGCCAGTCACGAGGTAGTACTCGCAGAGGAACAGGTTCATGTAACCCCAGTCCCAGGTCTGGCACCCTTCACCACTGTCATTAAGCTGAACTTTCTTGCCCGCCAGCATCCGGGCATAGGCCTGTAAATTTGGAAGATAATCGGGATTACCGGTGGCCAGCAACGCCAGACCATTGATGGCACCCCACAGGCTGTCGCTCAACGGCTCCTTTTCCAGGGATTTACACGCCTCGTCCAGGATCAACTTGGACTTCGCGCAATCGTAAGGTGCGGTGTCGCTGTACGACCCCATGACCCTGAGCTTGAGCTGGACCTCCTCCGTTTTGCCAGCCCTGAACCGGGTGACCGCCAGGATGCCTCTGTTTTCCGTCTTTTCGGCTTCGGTGATCGCCTTACCGAAACTCTTTCGGGCATCATCAGTAAAAAGCTTGCCGCCTACACCCAGGATCACGTCGTTGACCTCCATGATTCCTGATGCCGGCGAGTTGGCTCCAACATGCGTAACCAGAATCTGCCGGCTGGCGGTTGTCGTCCGGCCCTGTCGACCATCAAGGGAAGACACCGGCTTCGTATAGATCCAGCCGCGCAGCCCTGTCGGCCCGAGATTGTAGGTCTTAGAACGGTCCACGTCGTTCGTTTCGCCCTTCAGCAGGTTCGGTGGCGGAAGCACGGTATAATAGTCCAACGTCGTCCGGACACCATTACGCCAGCGGATAGGCCGCAGATTACCGTCCTTGCTGCGCTCCGGAGCTTCCGCCACAGCCGCCCGCCAGGTCTCGATGACATCCCCGTCAAACAGCTTGCCATTGACCCCCAGGATCACATCACCCGCTTGCAGGGGGGCATTGGTCACGCCGATGACATAGATCTGGGTTCCGTCCCTGCCTTTTTTCTGGATTCCATTGGGAATGCCGGCCAACGCTCCCAAGTGCAAGGAATAGTGAGTCGCACCCTCCTTCGGCTTGTCACCCCTGATAAAATTCACCTCGGGCACAGGAACCGCCTGCCCCACCAGCGCTCCCCCACACAACAATATCAAGCCGATCTTATGGAAAGTATACATCCGTTCTCCCTTTCATTCACCCTTCAGACTCACCCTACTTCCCGATACTCTTCATCACCGGCTGCGTGGTCGCGGCCTCGATGTCCTTGATCGCCTCCGCAATCGACTCGACCCTCAGCTTATTGCAGTCAGCGGGAAATTCCCTTTTCCTGACTTGCTCGTTCAGCTGAACAATCAATTCCTTCAACTCCGGCACCGTTTCGCGTGCTGCCGAGCCATAGGACGCGAGCAGTTTCATGATGATCGGGAGTCGCGTCTGGCTACCATGCCCGTTCTGGGACTTCGCAAACTTAACGGCGGCTTGAATGCCTTCCCGGTAGTGATACTTCACCAACGCCTTCAACCCACCCATCCGGATCTCATTGCCGAACATGGTGTCGGCCGGGGCCACCTCC
>CAZMSS010000108.1:0-9182 GCA_964568965.1 uncultured Verrucomicrobiota bacterium
CGCCCCCTCCACCGGCCGGCGCGCCGTTTCCGCCGGCGAAACCTGCCGGCGGGCCGAGGCATTCTTCGCGGACCTTGACGTGATCGTGGCCGACACCACGGGGTATGACCCGCCGGCCAGTAGCATCGTGATCAACGTCTTCTTCCCGGCGCTCTACTTCCTCGGCTACCCGCTTTCCTGCTCGACCGGGAACGGCGACCTGCCCGAGGACGCCCTGGCCTCCGCCTACATGGAACTCGTCGAACGGATCCCGACCCACAACTTCCCCATCCAGGCACTGAAATACGGCGAGCTCGACCAGGACCCGCTCAACGCCGAACTGGTGCCCCAATACGTCAATTTCAAGGTCTCGCCGCTGGTCAAGCAGAAGGTCCTTTCCGACCATGGATACGTGAGAGCCACGGAAATTATTTCGGGTTCCGAGTTCTTCATTCCGCGGTTCGCCGTCATGTCCCTGTATACGGGCACCGATGGCAATGCCGCCGGGAACACGCTGTCCGAGGCCATCCTCTACGGGCTCTACGAACTGATTGAGCGCGACACCAACCAGCTTTACCTGCTGGATCCCGTCTGCCGCGCCCACGTCAACCGCTTGCGCCTGGACCCCGTGGAATTCGGGGACGAGGGATCCCGGACGCTGCTGCACCACCTGGAGGAGAAGGGCTACAAGGTGGTCACCTTCCTCCTGCCCAATGAATTCGGACTCCCCTGCATCCGGTGCCAGGTCTTTGACCTCAACCGCCGGATCGAATGCCACGGCAGCACGGCGGTCCGTTCGGACATCCCCACCGCCCTGCGCGCGACCTTGCACGAGGCCGCGATGCAGCACCTCTCGTATTTTACCGGTGTTCGTGACGATTACCGGCCCATGGCCTCGCTTAAGGAATCGCACATCGCCTACCAGACGGCCAAGGCCACCCTGTTCGGGAGCGCCTCAGCGCCGCCACAACGGGGATTGGCGGCCTATCAGCGCCCCGCCCCGTTTACCAGTGTTCCCGAGGAACTCAACGGGGTGCTGGAACGGTTGAAATCAACCGGGCTGAGGCGTATTATCGTGGCCGACACCAGCCCATCGGATGACCATGGCGTGAAAAGCGTCAAGGTGATCGTCCCCGGCCTGGAGTTGTGGTTTGTCCCGGAATATCAGCCATCGGGCTCGTTTGCCGGACGTGCCCTGAAAACACGGGCCATCATGGAAGGGTATTTATGAGCATGAAAGTGAACCTGCCCGCCTCGCTCCGCCACCTGGCCGGGGAGGCAACGTCCATTCAGGTATCCGGGGCAACGGTGAAGGAAATCTTTGCCGACATTGAACGCCAGCTCCCCGGCTTCCGCGCGAAGCTCTGCGATGATGCCGGCAGGATCCGCAAGTTCGCCGCCATCTTCGTGAACGGGAAGGATATCCGGACCCTGCGCGGCATCGACACCGCCCTCACGGGCACCGAGGAAATCTCCATCGTCGTCGCCATCGCCGGCGGCTGACCCCACCGCCGGAAAACACGATCACTCGTCCGTGTCATCCTTGCCGGCGAGAGGCTTGCTTGACGGCGTGGTCAAGCTGATGCGGCCGAGATCCTTGATCTTGTCGGTGACGCGGATATGGGACAGGTTCGCGCAGAAATGGTCCTTGGGATGGGCATGTTTCTCCTCAATGAAGACCGGATAGAGATCGCGCGTCTGAACCACCTGCCAACCGGGGCCGACGTCCTTCAACCAGACCAGCTTGACGGTGCGGCGCCACTTCGTGGTGCCGCTGGACGGCTTGTCCCGGAGATAGCTCACCACGCATCGGGCGACGTTGCCGCGTCCCGTGGTGCCTTCCACCCGGTGAATGGTCTTCTTGTTGAAATACGGCTGCGACTCCGTGATGATATACGTGATCTTCTTGATATCCGAATCGGTCAGCGTGCTCTTGGTCGGGTGCAGTTCGAGCCCCTCGTAGTAATCATTGTCGTAGATCACAAACAGGTCGTAGATCCCCATGGGCAGGGAATCGACGCGGAAATCGGTCCCCTTCTCCCCGGTCACGGTCCCCAGATAGACGAACCGTGGCTCATCCGGGGGCATCGCCATGACCTGCACGATCGGCTTCGCGGGCTCGGTGATGGTGCCCTTGATGCCGCCGGTGTCCGAGGGATTCGTCTCCATATAAAGCCGGTGCCGTTCCTGGCCCAGCGCCTGGGCCGCCATGCAGCCCGCGACTGCGACCCCCATCAACCCTGCCAGCCACTGTGCGTTTTTCATTCCTCACCTCCGCCGTCATCATCCTTCACCGGCTTCGCCGCCACCGCGGGCTTTTTCACCGAGGCCTTGCCCGCCGTCGCCGGGCGTGCTGCCGTCGCCTTCGGGGCGGGCTTCTCCTTGACCACCTTGTAGGTCCCCGGGACCTTCACGACCCTGACGTTCGTGACATAGAATCCGCCACGGTAGCGCGTCATGTAGACGGTGGCAAAGCGGACAAACTTGTAGTGATCGTAGGCCAGCTCCGAGATTTCAGCCTTGGGCAGGTAAAAGGAGATGGTCTCCCATTTGCCGCCCCCGCCCGCGTCGAAAGCCTCCCCCTTGTAGACTCGCCGCATTTCCGAGAGTTTGGGATCGGCATGGGGGGCGATACCCGGCTCCCACTTGTAACAGTTGAAGTAAAAACGCACCCCCCCGTCGCAATAGAGATCCATGGTGCACTTGTAGCGGCAGCCCGGTTCAATGGGAATGAGCTTGCTCTCAACCCGCCCCTGAACCGGCGGGTTCATCCACATCACATTCTTCTTCCCCTTGAAGGAGGGCAGCACCTGCACATGCTCATGGTTCTGCATGTAGTTCGAGTTATTCATCCACTCGTAGTTGACATTCCAACCGTCCAGGGGGCCGTTGGTGCTGTTGAACCCCCCGTTATAGCAAAGATTATCATCCGCTCCCGGCGAAACGGAAACGGAGCAGATCAACCCCGACAACGCCACCCACAAGACTCGCTTTACCATGGTGCCTCGCTTTCCTCCCTTCCTGCCAACTACTTCTTGACCGCCTTCTTCTTCGCGTCTGCCGGCGGCGTATACGCCTCGGCACCGGGCTCCTTCACCTCGGCCAGCAACCTGTTGACGATGTCATGGGGCTTGAGCCCTTCCGAATCGGCGGCGAAGTTGGTCAGCACACGGTGCCGCAGCACCGGCATCGCCGCACTGCGGATATCGTTGCAGCTGACGTGGATCCGGCCCTCCAGCACGGCCCGGGCCTTGGCGGCCAGAACCAGGAACTGCCCGGCGCGCGGGCCGGCCCCGGTGGACACGTACTTCTTGATAAACTCCGGGGCCTCGGCATCGGTCGGGCGCGTGGCACGCACCAGGTTGATGACATAGCCGATCACATGATCGGAGACGGGGATTTTCCGCACCACCTCCTGAAGCTTGATCACCGCGAACTTATCCATCACCACCCCCGGGGGCTCGGCGGCAGACATCGTCGTGCGCGCGATAATCGCCATCTCCTCCTCGCGCTTGGGGTAGTCGACGAAAATGTTAAACATGAACCGGTCCAGCTGCGCCTCGGGCAGCGGGTAGGTTCCCTCCTGCTCGATGGGATTCTGCGTGGCGAGCACGAAGAAGGGCTTGTCGAGCTTGTAAGTCTCCTTGCCGACGCTGACGCACTTCTCCTGCATGGCCTCGAGCAGCGCCGCCTGGGTTTTCGGCGGCGTGCGGTTGATTTCGTCGGCCAGCAGCATGTTGCAGAAGATCGGCCCCTGCATGAACCTGAACTCCTTCTGCTGGGTCACCCGGTCGGTCTCCAGCACCTCGGTGCCCGTGATATCCGAGGGCATGAGGTCGGGGGTGAACTGGATGCGCTTGAACTTCATGTCCAGCACCGTGGCGATGGTGTTCACGGTGAGCGTCTTCGCCAGGCCCGGCAGCCCGATCAGCAGGGCATGACCGCCGGCAATGATGCACATCAGGATCTGGTTGAGCACGTCGTCCTGGCCGATGATCACCTTGCTGACCTCCCTGCGGATCGCGTCCATGGACTGCTGCATCTGGCCCACCAGCTTCAAATCCTCGGCGGTGGCCGCCTTGGCAGGCGCGGCGCCCGCCTTGGCGGGGGCCGCAGGGGCCGCGGGGGCCGGAGCCGGCGCGGCCTTTGCGGGGGCCGCTACGGCATTCCGCTCCTCGGGAACCACCTCGACGTCTGAATCCCCCGCGGCTGCCGCCGCCGGCAGACCTCCGTTTTTATAGATGAAAACCGTGTCACCAATGGCTACAACATCATCTTCCTTCAGGGCAACCGTGGTGATCAACTTCTCGTTGACGCCCGTCCCGTTGGCGCTATCCAGGTCGGAAAGACTCCACACCCCGTCCTGAAAATGCAATTTCGCATGGTGCCGCGAAACCTTGGAATCAACGAGCATCAGGCCGCAGTCGTCATCGCGCCCGATGACAAGCTCGCCGCCCGACAATTCGATTTCACGCCCCTTGTGATCACCCTTCGTCAATACGATCCTAGCCATGGTCCTTCTCCTTTGACCGCCCTGTCCGGGCGGGTGTTGAACAATTCAAAAACGTTATTCCAATCAATCCTGGGAGCTGAATTCCGTTCTTTTCCGAATCTCCTTGCTGTACTTGTCGATCTCGGCCTGGGGTTCACGCAGGGAGATCATGCACTCCCTGACCAGACGCATGGCCTCCGGCACAAAGTTCGAGGCATCGACCTGCTCGCAATACGCCCCCAGCATGGCGCGGGCCCGCACATAGTCGCCCAGCCAGATGAAGAACTTGCCCTCCTGGAGGATGAAATCGCTGGAGAGCTTGCTGAGGGGGAATTCCCGCTCCCAGCGCCGCAGCGTCTGGAACGCCTCCAGGTAATACCCGTCGGCCATGAGGTTACGCACCTCCTCGGACATGGACACTTCCCGGATGGCCGCCAGCTTCCAGTTCGAAGACGCCGAGGGGGCCTCGAGGCCTAACGCGGTCTTGAGGGGGGCCGCCGGCTGCTTGGCCGCCTTCATCTTGACAAAATCGGTCGACTTGATCGGGCCACTGGTGGTCGAGGCGGCCGCCTTCTTCACGGCGCTGTCGGCATCCGAGTGTTTCGCGCGGTTCTGCACATCCCCGTAGCGCTGGGTGGCTTCGTTAAGGTTACTCTGGAGCATCTCCAGATCGCCAAACCGGATTTTCGCCACCTCGCCGGCATCCCCCGCCTCGTACTGGAGGCCGGTGAGAAGTTTCCGGGCGCCCTCGAAGTCCTTTTTGTAATACATGAGGATTTCCGCCTGCTTCAGCCTCAGCGCCACCAGGCGCTCGCGAGGCTTGGCGTTCTTTTCCAGCTCCCTCGCCATCTGCATGGCGCGATCGGGATTGCGATGGGCGTTCTCCAGGAAAAACAAGTCCTCCAGCAGGGTCGCCCGCTCCGGCACGAGCACCTTGCGAACCTCCTCCAGGCGGGTGCTGACCAACGCGTCCACCAGCGGGTCTTCCCGGAGCAGTTCCAGTGACCGGAACAGGGTGTTCCATATCGCTGAATCCCATGCCGCCAGGGGTGCCTCCTTCGCCGGATAAGCCCGCAGCATGTTCAGGCAGGCCTCCCGGAATGCCTCACGGGTCGAGGGATCGTTCATACTGCTTCCGGCATCCCGGAATGAGAACAGCAGATAGGAGCACTTCGACTGCTTCTCGCCCGAGGCGGCACGCAGCGTAACCCAGAAATCATTCTCTCCCTTGAGCAGCCAGGTCTGCTTCGGGCCGCGAGCCATGGCGCCCGGATATCCTGAAAACGTCCAGCTGTACGTGGTATCGGGCGCATTTCCCGCCGTCACCGCCCCGAAGCGATACCGAACATAAGGCGTTTCGTTCTCGAACGCATAGATCTGGTCGGGGTCATGGGTGAACATCGCCACGGGACCGCCGTCCTGCATCTGCGCCCCCCGGACCTCGGCGGTGCCGGACCGCACGACCTCTTCAGTGTGCAGTTGCCGGGCCTCCCACATCGGGGTGCCGGCATAACGAAGGTCGCTCGGCCGAAGCCCGCCCAGCTCCTCATTTGTCGTCTTGGGAGTTCGCCACGTCAGCAGCAGGGGTCCGGTGGCGCCACCATCGGGATTGAACCCGAGCAGCTCCATCCGGTGCAGTCCCTCGGACAGGTTCACGGTGGCGCCCACACCCCCGAGCTTGTCGCTCTTTTTGGAAGGCCGGACCGGATTGCCGTCGATGAGCACCTCCAGTTGACCGGCGTTTTTCAAGACGGCATTGAGCACGGGCGCGATCCAGGTATTGCCGGGATCCGTCACGGCCACATACGCCAGCATATACATGGAGCAGGTTCCCGGCCGGCCGGAGCGGTCGCCGGGCAGCGCGAGGGTCGCGGTCTGGCTACCGGGCTGGTTACGGAAATGGGCCTCACTATCCAACGGCCCCAGCCGCTTCAACTTGAGGGCATCGCTACGCGAGCCATGCTGCGGAGAGGTGCAGATCAAGGCACTGGGCGTAAGCCCCGAGTCGGGAGTCCACAGGTTCATGGTCGCCGCCCCCGAGACATAGGCCGTCACGGTGCCCGGCGACTCCGGGGCCTCGAAGACCACCCCCACCCCGCTGGCACTGTTATGCCAGAGGACGGCGGTCTTCAGAGCCTTCCCCGCGGAGTCATACGCCTGCACCAGGGGCTGCGGCTTGGGCAAAATCCCGCCGTCGGGAATCGTCACGAAATAGCCGGCGCTGGGATGGGTCGGGTTGCCGGTGAGATCAACCGTGAACCGGATGGGCGCATCGGCGGCCAGCCACTCCCCGGCAGCCGACAGCGAACTCACGGGGGTTAACAGGCTCAGGCATAACACCCCCGCCACCCTAAACGCACCCGGCAGACCGGTATTCCACTTCATCGTCATCGTCTCCTTGCTGGCGCCCTACAGGCTCTCGCCCAACTTCTTGAAATAATCCGACACCATGTCACGATACTTCGGCGGCGCCTCTTCGGGGCCGGCGTCCACCACGTCGTTGATCGACACCTTGCCCGCCGAGTCGCCGAGGTCGCCGGCATTGTCCTGGCTGAGCTCCGTCTTCGCCTTCTTCAGGTCTCCGAGCGCCTTGCGCTTCAGTTCCGCAACCTGATCGATCGGGGCGCCCTTGGCGATCGCATCGTTCAACTGCCGGATATGGTGGGCGGCCGACTTGAACGAGGCCGTCCGCACGCCCTTCATGCTGGCCTCGGCATACGTGGCATCCGCGACCTTCGACATCATCGCCGCCATGGCTTCGCGGGAACCGGCCTCCTTCGAGTCCATCCGGTCCTTGCCCCCGCCCTGCCCGAACCCGTCGGCCTTGCCGGTCCCGAGCTTGCCGCCGCCGGTGGCCTTGGTCTTGGCCTCGCCCTCCAGGTTCACCTGCCCGCTCGAGGTGGGATCCTGCGTACGCCGCGCCTCGATGTTGTCATCCCCCTTGCCGATCTTGCCCGACCCGGAGGCATTCTCGCCGGAGGCCATGCCCTGACGCCCGACATTGGAACGGCCATCCTGTTCCTTGTGGTCCGGCGTCTCGTTCCCCGATTGCCCCTTCGCACTGAAATTGGCCACATCCCCCTCGGTGCAAGGACCATCCGGCTGCATGTCCGGCGTGGCGGAATTGATGGCGCCATCCTGGTCCTTGGACTGCAAATCCTTGCTTTCATTCAGGAGGTCGCTGGTGATCTCCTCGACCTTCGCCCGCAGGGGGCCGGCGGCGATCCCGCCCGGGGGCATCTCCTCCTTGTCGAACGGTTCCGTGTTGATCTTGAGGGCGTCCGGCGCCTTCTTGAGCCAGGTTTCAAGCGCATCGAGGTTGCCGGCCGCCTTCTCCATTCCCTCGAGCATGCCCTCGCGCTTTGCCACGGCGAGCTCCTTGACCCCGTTCGGGTCCGCATTCTCCGAGCCTGGCGCCTGGGTCACTTCCTCGAAGGTTGACATGATGTCCTCGACCAGATCGTTCGCGGGATTCTGCTCGGTAAAGATATCAAGGTCCTTGGGCACCTGCATCAGGGCCTCCTCGATGTTCTTCTGGATCTCCTTGAAGTCCTCCTCCATCGCATCGAGCTTCTTGGTGTCCTTGCCTTTGAATTCCTTGACCGCCTCCATGGCCTCGACGAGCTTCTTCTCCAGGGCCTTGAGCTTCTCGATTTTCTTGTTGGCGGACTGGAGGGCCTCGATCATCTCCTCGGTCTTTTCCTTCTCGTTCTTGGCGCGCATCTCGTCGAACATTTTCAGGGCGGCGATCAGGTTGCGGTGCGCGTCGTGTTCCTTCACCAGTGCCGCGGCGGCATTCTTCTTCTCCAGCTGCTCGGCCGCCAAGACCATGTCGCCCCGGATATTCTTCCCCTTGCAGAAGGTGACCACGGACGTAAGGAAAGCGGCATAATCCTTGTCCTCCTTCAGGGAGCTCTCCCCCTCGGTCCCGCAGGCCGCGATGAACGCCACCATGTCCGATCCCAGCGAATCCTGGTCGCGCACCAGCGTCTCGGCAAGAGCGACCGACTGGGTGGCCGACAGCGAGGTGGCCCTCATGACCTTCTCCTCACCACGGATGATCCCGCTGAGCATCCCGACGAGCGCGGTGTTGCGCGCCTCGATCTTCGACTGCGCCACAGCCAGCTCCCCGAAGGTGAGGAACCGGAGAATCTTCTCCTCCATGCTCAGCGCCTTCCCCGCCTGCTTCGCCTGATCGGACGCGGTTTTGGCCGTGGCGATCCCCTCAAGCAACGGGATCACGTCGCCCATTTCATGGGCATACAGCTTCTTCACCGCCTCCACAAGGTTCCCCAGGCAGCGCCCGCCGCCCTTTTCCAGCAATTCTTTGGTGACTGTCCGGATTTCCTTCTGGACGCCCGCCGCCGCCGTCCACGCCTCGGCATTCGCCGCGCCCGGGGCCGCCCGGTTCTTCTTGGTCTGCTCGATGTTCGCGCGCTGCAGCGCAATCACGCGGTTGAGGTCGCGCAGGGTCGCCTGCTCCAGCTCCTCGCGCTTCTTCGCCGCCTTGTCCATGCTGTCGCGAACGAAGGTGATCGGGGCCGACGTCGCAACATTCGCGCCGCCCGGCCGCTTGTCCCTCGCCACGATCCGGAACACCAGGTTGCCCGTCTGCCGGGCCTGCCGCGCCTCACCCGTCCAGAGCGTGGTGAAATCCATATTCTTGCCCGTCACCCACTTGTAGGTCTTCAGGATCTCGGGCGGGACGTCC
>CAZMSS010000109.1:0-9142 GCA_964568965.1 uncultured Verrucomicrobiota bacterium
CGTAGCGCGGTTTGGCTTTCGCTCTCCTTCGTCTTACGCTTGCAAGGTTTAGCCACCGTGATGTCTCGCTCTTGTGAGGCCCAATAACCGATAACTCAATAACACTGGCGGCCCCATGGGGCGCCAGTGTTCCTGTTTCTATAATGGTCTGGAATGTTACGCCTCTTATACCCGCCGCGCAATCATTTCTGGAGTCAGGAGCAGAAGCCGGAATGATATGCGCTTGTCCCCTTGGTCTTGTCGCGATATTATCGGAATAGATCCGGGGGAGATCATGGAGGTGTCCTGATGAAGACGATTGTTCGGGTCTGTATCCTTCCGGTCCTTATCTGCCTGACTGGGTGCGCCACGACTGAGATCCGGTTCACATCCCAGCCGCCTGGCGCCGCCGTTTCCAAGAGGGAGTTTCCGTTTTTCTATCCCTTCCACGGACAACCCCAATGGGTCCCGATGGGAACCACTCCGTGCATCGTGGTGGCAAGACATATAGACCCTCCGCTCGTAGCCAAGGTGTCACTTGGCAGCAATCAGGTCCGTTACGTTGGGCTGGACAAAAAACAAAGGATGTTTAATGGCTTGGCCGGACCGTACATCATGCTGGCTGGCGGATTTGAGACAGCGTGGGCCGCGGCTGGTTTCTTCGGCACCGGGGGCGCCGCAGTGGGCGGGGTTGTGTTTGGTGCGGGCGTGATCGCCCTGGGCTTCGAATTGTGCAATCACGCCGAATACTACGAACAGAACGAGGTCCATGTGGACTTCAACAGGACTGATCAATACCCCTCAACCTGGGTGGAGCCGCCATGGTACAACGCAACGCGCAGGAAATAAGCAGCGTGCAAAAAAAAGTCGCGTAACTCGCAAAAAGGGCCCGTATGTCTCCGCCACCGGATGAATACAGGCCCCTTCCTATGCGGGCTTCGCGACTTCTCTACTCTTTAGGCGCCTTACAGGCGGATGCCGAGTCCCGCCGAGCCTTGGAATGACGAGGCGTCGATCTCGCTGGAGGCGAGGCTGCCGGCATCGAGATTGATCGTGGGGACATAGCGATAGCCCGCGCTCAGTTGCCCGAAGAACCGGGAGGTGAAGTCGACGAACACCGATACGTCGGCCGCAACACCAATTTTAACATCGGTGTTGTCGCCACTGGCTTGCTCTGAAGCCTCGGTGACCCCGTTGCGAACCCAGCGACGGCTGGCATCGATTTTGGCATCGATGATGTTGATGGTCGGGCCGACGGAGAGCCCCAGCACGACGGTCTTCCCGATAGGCATGGTCAACTCCGGCGCCAGCATGATTTCATGCAGATCCAGCTTCGTGTCCACCTGGCCATACGCCGTGTAGAGCGAGCGGCCGCTGACTGTTGAACTCATTGTCTTGCGCGGCGCGAGGGCGGGTGTGTCCGCACTGGAGGTCCATCCCGAACTGTTGGCGAACGGCGTGTCGAAGACCGTGTAGGCGCCATCATCCACATACGGGAATGCGGCCCCGGTATCGGTTGCCCCGGAGTAGTAGCCGACGTGGTCGTAGGTGTAGGCGTATGTTGTTGTCCGGCGGTTTACCCCCTGCTGCGCCAGCTGGCGCTGGCCTGAGGAGGCATCCGACTGGACGAACGCGTAGCCCAGCAGAGCGCCGATGGACATGCCGCCGACCTGACCGAGATCCCGCCGCAATTGCAGGAAGGGGGCCACCACGGTCTTGTCATCGGACCCGTCATATGGGGTGCCGGTGTAGTACGTTTCGTTGACGCTCAGGGTCGAGTGGAAGGTCAATTCGTCATAATAGATGTCGCCATCGTAGGGACGGGACGTGGGCTGCAGTTGTGAGGCGTTATTGATCACGCCGTAGCAGGTGCCGTCATATTCGTTCGGAGAATCCGAGCTTCCGTAGCCATAGGCCGGGCCGAGACTCCCATCATCGTATGAGAGAGTACCGGTTGTGCCTTTGTAGAAACCGACATCACCCTTGCCGGAAGCATCCCTGCCAATGGTCAAGGCGGAGGGGGCATTCATGTGGAAGTCGGTGCCGACGGACCGGACCGAGGCGCCACCGCTGATTCTCCACTTGCCAGCTTCCTGACCCCATGTTGCTGATGTTGTCAGGACACTCACACTCATCACAAACCAACACAACTGTTTATTCATGGCTATACTCCTTCTTGGTTAATAAAATATGTACTGTTACCCCTTAACCGCGTCAATCACAGATTTAGTTTATTTAACTTTTCCGATTGCTCCTCCATTTCCTCCCGGAACCCCCTGCCTGGATCTTTCTTCATCCATCTTTTTCCTCGCAACTCCTCATTGCTCGCTTGGGGACGATATGTTCTACTTGGCTGAAGTCCGGGAGGTGACTGATGCTGCAGTTTAACGTCAATTCTGAAAAGTGTACGCGGTGCGGACTTTGCGTCCGAGACTGCCCGGCGCAAATCATCACGCAGGAAGGCCGGGCTGTACCCGGCATCGCCCCTGATCAGGAGCCTCTGTGTTACCAGTGCCAGCACTGTCTGGCCATCTGCCCGACAGCCGCCCTGTCGATCCTGGGGCGTAACCCGGCCGACAGCCTTCCCCTCACGGCAGGGACCCGTCCCACGCTCGACCAGGTTGACCGGTTCGTACGGGGGCGGCGCAGTATCCGGCAGTACCGTGACGAGAACGTGGATCACGCACTGGTCACGCGCCTGTTGGCGACCCTGGCGAATGTACCGACCGGCGTGAACAGGCGTGAGCTGACTTTCAACGTGATCGACGATAAGGCTGTTATGCAGGGCATCCGGACCAAGCTTTACAGGGCCTTGGCCGACGCCTCGCCTGAACGCATTCCGGCCTATCTCAATAACAGCGCCTCGTCCTATTACGGGCGGGGAATCGACCGGGTATTCCGCGGCGCGCCGCATGCCCTTATTGTGTCGGCTCCGCCCGATGCCCCCTGTCCAAGCCAGGACGTGGTGGTCGCGCTTGCCTATTTTGAGTTCCTCGCCCAGAGCGCCGGGCTGGGGACGGTCTGGTGGGGGATGCTGCGAACCATTCTGGAGGCGCTGCCGGAACAGAAGGCTCTCGTCAATCTCCCGCCCAATCATGTCTACTACGCCATGCTCTTTGGTGTTCCCGCCATCCATTTCTCCCGCACCGTCCAACGTGATGATGCCGCCGTGGTGAAGCGTGTTGGGCCGTAAGAAGGGGGCAGGTGACTTCAGCGTCCTGTCGCCTCATCTCAGTGTCCCCTAACTCCCTGATTTTCCCCTCAGGCCATCTTTTCCCTCGTCTTACCGCGCGTTGGTCCGGAAGGGCAGGGCGGGCAAGCCGTCCTTATTGAACAGATTCGCCCAGCGGTGCGAGCTGGCCCAGGCGTACCGGATCGAAACCGGCTTGGTAACCTTGGCATTGCTCATCACAACCGTGTCGCCGTCAATCACGGCATCAGCCCACACGAACTTGCCATCCTCGCCGGCGACCGCAAACCCCTGCAGTGTTCCCTGAGTGGCCGCAACGGCATTCGTCGAGGCGTTCCCGCTCTTGGCCGCGAGTCCCTTGCCGATGTGGTCAAAGCTCACAATCACCTTGCTGCCTTCGACCTTATGCGACTTGTAAACGGGCCCGTAAATCTCCACAGCCTTGCCGTACACGCCGCCCAGCGCCACGCGGGCATCCCTGAGGCCGTAACCGGATTTATTGACCGGATGAATCCCGGCGCCAAGATCGCTGCTCGTCGCCATGAAGGTATTGGGATAACCCATGATGCGGATGTGCAGTTCGCGATACGCGCCGTCATTCGGGACAGCGTCAGGGAGCTTTTCAAACTTGTCCCCCTTGCAGGTCACCGGGTCGGTCTCATCCCAGACGCAACCCCCGCCGCTGGGTTTCTGGACATAGATGAAGGCGAAATCCTGTCCCCAGGCCTTACGCCAGCCCTTGATCAGGGCGCCCATCAGCGTGTACTGGTCGAGTCCCTCGATCGCCGTGCCGCTTTCGCCCTGGTCCCACAAGACGCCTCGAATCGCATAAGGGATATACGGGAGGATATTTTTCTCATACAAATTGCCGACCTTGCCTTTGCAGTCCCCGGGTTTCAGCGGCTTGCGCGGTTCCGGTGGAAGTTTTACCACGCCTTTCTGCTTGGCTTCCGCGACTTCCGTCTTCCACTTCGCCAGGTTTGCTTCGTGGGTTTTCAGGGCCTCATCGTATTTGCCGGACTTGACGGCGTCGGCGATGACATCCTTGCACGCCTGGTCATTGTCGAGTGCCTCCTGGCTTAACCAGAAACCCGAGGGAGTTCCGCCGACCGCGCCCACCATCAAGCCCACCGGAACCTTGAGTTCCTTGTGCAGCGGCAGCCCGAAGCTGAACAACTGGGCCGAAAAGCCACGGATAGCCTCGGGCGTGGACTCCATCCATCCTTTTCCGGGCCGGATGATCCTGAGCTGCGGATAGGGCCCCGCCGCCATATTCGTTGCGATTACGGGATCATTCTGGACATATGAGGCAGTCGGTTGATCCATGTTGGACTGGCCTGACCCGACCCAGACTTCGCCGACGAGTACATCGGTGACTTCCTTTTTTTCGGTTGAGCCCGAAACCACCAGGGTCCTGGGTTCCTGAGACAGGGCGAGGGGCGCGAGCTTTACCATCCAGTGACCCTGGGCGTCAGCGGTCGCCTCCTTCTTCTGGCCGGCAAACTCCACGGTCACCTTCTCATTGGGGGCCGCCGTGCCCCATACCGGCACCGGCATGTCGCGTTGCAGGACCATGTGACTGCTCAACACATTTGGCAGACTGATCGCGGCACCCGTCACGTATTGGAAAACAAACAGACAAATCCCCGCCATGATAGAACCCGACAAGCGACGCATTTTCATCATGATTCCCCTTTTATGATTAGTGATGAAATCAGTGATACTCCTGTTAATCAAGATTTGAAAGGATCGATTTATGTGGCAAAATGTTTCGTGTAGGTCTTTAATATCTCAATAAGTTTGCGTGCATGATTCGGGCAGGTGCCGGCGCCGTGGTATGAACCGGTTCCGACATCCCTCCCAAGACGGAGAAAGGGACTACCGAAGATGAATGAACATCGCGCGATGCCGGCTCCTTATTCCTCTGGTTTTACGCTTGTGGAGATCATGATCGTGGTCGGCATCATTGGAATTCTGGCCGCCCTTGCGCTTCCCAGTTTCCAGAAAGCCCGGATCAACTCGCAAAACGCCGCGTTCATGAACGACCTGCGGATTATTGATTCCGCGATCAATCAATACATCATCGATCACAAGGCCTATCCGGCCGAGGTGCCTGAAAAGATCATGCCGCCGGAAATTGCCCCGTACCTCAAGGGGATGGACTGGTCGAAGCCCACGCCGATCGGAGGCTACTGGGACTACGATTACAATTGGGGAATGACCTGCGGTATCGGTGTATACGGGGCAGGGCGCACCGATGAAGAGATGGCCAAAATCGGGAAGTTCGTCAAATTCGGCGGCGAGTACATCCAGGTCATTGTCCCGTAGTTCAGTGGCCCATTATCGCCCTTGTAGGGCATGGGGGAGGGAGTATAGTTATTCCCAAAGGCGGAGTGTGGAACCTGCATGAAAACGAATGAATACTCTTCGGCGGAGAATCCGGCGCCGGTGAACGCCTCGGAACAACGATTCCGGGACGTGTTTGACAACGCCCAGTTGATGGCCGTTGAACTGGACGTCGAGGGGCGTGTTGTTTACTGCAACAACTTCCTGCTGCGACTCGTGGAATCATCGGGATCCGATGTCATTGGCCGGGACTGGTTCCGGTTATTCATTCCCGAGAACGAGCAGGAATCCCTGCGTGTCGCGTTTCAGAAACTTCTCCGCACGGGAATTCCGGTTGTCCATGGCGAATCCCCGGTCAGACGGCGGAATGGGGCGATCCTGTATGTCCGCTGGTGCCACGTTGTTGTCCGCGACGGGGAGGGGCGCATCACCGGCATCGTGAGTCTGGGCGAGGACATTTCCGCCAGAACGGCGGCGATGAATGCCCGTGATGTCGAGGTGCGGAACGGGCGATACCAGCAGCTGAACGAGGAGCTTGCCCGGACCAATGCCGCGTTGCAGGCGGCCAAGGAAAAGGCTGAAAAAAGCGAGGACACCTACCGGGTGCTTTACAACAGCCTGAGTGATGCCTTGTTTGTTGCCGAGGTCAATGATGATTTCAGCCAGGGTAAGTTCATCATTGTCAACGATGTGGCTTGTCAGCGACTGGGCTATACCCGCGAGGAAATGTTGACGATGACCCCTGCTGATATCAACACCGAGCTGTCACGGAAAGCCATGAGCGGGAAACTGCGGGCAAAGGTGGCCCACTTTGAAAGCGGCAATGCAACGCCCCTGAGTTTTGAATCGGAACATCTGGCGAAGGATGGAAGGGTCATACCGGTTGAGATCAACGCCAGCTTTATCGACCTCGGGGGAAGACGGTATGTCTATGCCACGGCCCGGGATATTTCCGGGCGCAAGCTGGCGGAGGAGCGGGAGCGGGAGCTGCGTGCCAAGCTGGAGCGGGCAAGCCGGATGGAAGCGCTGGGGGTTTTGGCCGGCGGGGTGGCGCATGACCTGAACAACCTGCTGGGACCGATCCTGATCCTGCCTGACATGGTGGCCGAATTCATGAAGCGACACGCGGGGCCTGCCGATCCGGAGTTCATGGATGCCATTGAATCCCTGCAGACGATCAAGACTTCAGCGCTACGGGCGAAGGCGGTGGTCAGCGACCTGATCGTGATGGGACGGCGGGGGCAGATCAAAAAAACTCCCGTCGATGTGAACCGGATCGTGGACCAGATGCTGGACTCGAAACAGGTCATGGCCATGCGGGAGCGGTGGCCGGAGGTGCGGATTTCCGGGCGGCTGGAGGCGGAGCCTGCGATATGCATGGGTGCGGATGCCAGTCTCGTTCGGGTCCTGGTCAACCTGGTGGGCAATGCCGTGGAAGCGGTTGACGGAAAGGGTGAAGTCTTGCTCCGTACCGGGCGCAAGGAGTTGAAGGAGCCCTACCTCGGGTATGAGCCTGTGCCCGCCGGAGACTACATCACCATCGAGGTGGTGGATACTGGCTGCGGGATGGATGTGATGACCCTCTCGCACCTCTTTGAGCCCTTCTTTACCACCAAGGCTCCCAGTGAACGTAGCGGCAGCGGGCTGGGGTTGTCCGTGGTGTATGGACTGGTCAAGGACCATGGGGGATTCCTGGATTGCAGGAGTGACCTGGGCAAGGGGACAACGTTCTGGATATACCTGCCGGCGGTGTCGGCCGGGGCGGCGGCGATGCCCGAGGAGGCCCGGATCAAGGGAGGTCATGAGCGGATCCTGGTGGTCGACGATGAACCGGGCCAGCAGGTGCTTGCCAGGCAGGCACTGAGGAATCTGGGGTATGACGTGACCGTGGTGTCCAGCGGGGAGGATGCCGTGAAGCTCTATGAGGAGGGCTTAAAGGACGCTGCCCAGGCTCCATTTGACCTGGTCATGACCGATATGATTATGGCGAAGATGGACGGGATAGCCGTCTGCGAGAAGGTCCTGCAGTTACGCCCGGGGCAGAAGCTGCTCGTCTGCAGCGGCCAGTCGTCGGAAGACAAGGAGAAGCTGGCGCTGGCGATGGGAGCCGACTGGCTCGTCAAACCCTACACCGCCGAAGAGCTGTCCCGCGCCGTTCGGGCAAGACTGGATCGGACGGAAAGTTAACTCCGCAGGGTCCAGTGCCCTAAGGCAACAGAGCCGTCACACGGCCACCTCTGCTTGAACGGGGATCCTGTTCCGCGGTGTCCATGGTGCACAACACGCCAAACATTGGCTGTTATGATGCTCAGAGGACTTCGAACCTGGTGCTGACGACGGCGGTGATTTCCTTCTCGTAGGAGGAGGTGTCGTTGATCCCCTCGGCGGACGTGGCTGTCACGCCTTTGGGATTAATCTGCATGACGCCCATCCGGGCCTCCACCAGTTTGCCGAGGCGGCCATTGGCGTTGTTCACGATCTGCCCGGCGCGGGCGGTGGCGTCCTTCGTGGCATCGGCCAGCATGTTGATCTTGAGTTCGGAGAGCTTGGTGTACAGGTAGCTTGGCGGACCGGAATCGATCTGGACTCCATCCTTGATCAGGCTCGTCACGTTCCGGGAGATGACCGGCACCTTTTCCATGTTCGTGGAACTGATCGAGATGGCCTGGGTCAGCGTGTAGCTTTCAACCTTGTCCGTGGTCACCACGGCTGATGACTCGGACGATGCCTCGCCGGCTTTGAGCACTTCCTTCCTGTAGTGCCGTTCGGTTGAGATTGAGGCGGCCGTGATTTCCGCCTCCGGGATCCCCGCGGCCATGATGAAGGCCTTGACCTTGTCCGTCCGCTCCTTGAGCATGTCGTAGGCCTTGACCAGGTCGGCATCATTTGCCGTCACCGTTCCCGCCCACGTAACCAGGTCGGAGACGATCAGCTTGCGGGCCGACCCGGTAACGGAGATCGTCTTGCGCTCCATTTTAACGGAGACGAATGCCCACGCCAGTATGGCCACGCAGATCACGTTGGCCACCGCGAAAAAGTAGCCCCCCGCCCGCAGTGTCACTTCAAGTTTTCCCGGGAATTTCTGATCTGATGCCTGATTGTCCATGGGTCATTCTCCTTTTGCCTTAGGTCGGAAGAACTCTCGCACCGAGCAGGCAGCATGTCAAGGCGCGGGCGGCTGGGTGGGACTCAGGACCCCGGACTGGGTGAGAGGGGATCGACTTGCCGGGTGCCTTTGCGGTTGGGGGAGGTTCCCAACACACACACACGATCCACCCAGTCCGGTGTCCTGAATCCAACAGAGCCGCCACCCGGGCGCTCCATGTTGCACAACACGCTAAACATTGGCGATTCTTACTGTTCCGTATTGACGTCGGCGGCCGGTTTGTCGGTATCCTGGCGGGTTTCCGGATCGACCACCGGTTCCGCCACCGCCACCGTCGGGATAACCGGCTCGGGCGCCACGACGACTGGCGGCGGGCGCGGCGTCTCGACGATGACCGGCTCAGGCATCACCACGACTGGCGGCGGGCGCGGTGTCTCGACGACGACCGGCTCAGGCACGACCACCGGTTCCTCCACCGCTGTCTCTTATACACATCTGACGCTGCCGACGAATAGAGAGGT
>CAZMSS010000110.1:0-9105 GCA_964568965.1 uncultured Verrucomicrobiota bacterium
ATACGAGATTCTGCCTGTCTCGTGGGCTCGGAGATGTGTATAAGAGACAGACTCAAGACCGTCTTCGTGAATGCGCAGGCGGCGATGAAAAAGAGCAATCCGGACCAGCTGATGAAAAGCGCAGTCGCCGGCATCAACGAGAAGAAAGTGATCAGTGCGGCAGGATTCCAGGACAGGAGCCTGCCTGCGCTACAGGAGATCGAGCAGATCCTGACGGCGCCCGAGGAATTGGCTGCCGTTTCCACCACAACGGGGACTGACGCGGCACTGGATGCGGCCGCGGCCGCAGCCGCCGCCGCAATGAGCCCGGCGGGGACGGCTCCCATGCCTGGAGAAATGCCGGCTGCGATGCCGGGGGCGATGCCAGGGGCGATGCCTGGAATGATGCCGGGCGCGATGCCGGGCGCGATGCCGGGAATGGGGACGATGCCAGGAATGATGCCCGGAAAGGGGACGATGCCGGGAATGATGCCCGGCAAGGAGCCCCCCAAGGGGCCGTCCGAGGACATCGGCCGTACCTCGGACATGACCATTGGCGGAAGCGAGGTCGAGAGGACGGCTTCCACTGACAGAAAGCTGGCGGCAAGGCAGCGCGACGCGGCCATCCAGAAATATGTGCAGAAGTCTCTTCCCGAATTCAGGAAAGAGGTTGCGGAGTATTACGAGGTGATAGCCCAATGAAAATGATGTTCACCGGGGTGGCCGTTCTTGTTGCCCTGTTCACGGCTGCGGCTGTTGCGGCGGAGGCGCCTGCGTCGCGCGCCGGGACGCTCAGGCTGCAGCCCGAGGTCAAGAGTGCGATCGATAAGGGACTGGCATGGGTGGCCAAGGCTCAGAAGGCTGATGGCCACTGGGACAGTGGTCATCCCACGGCGGATACATCGCTGTGCCTGATGGCGTTTCTTCTGCAGGGACATGTGCCGGGCAGGGGCACTTACGGCCAGAACATGGACCGCGCTATAAGCTGGCTGATTAGCAAGGCGGAGAAACAAGGAGGGTATCTGGGGGATAGCACCACCGGCGGCGGCATGTACGAGCATGGCCTGGGGGTGCTCGCCCTGTCCGAGCTCTGGGGACAGAGCAAGAATCCGGAGATCAGGGACACTCTGAAGCGGGCGGTTGCCATTACGCTTCGCGCACAGCACCCCGAGGGCGGCTGGCGGTACACCCCGAAACCCGAGCCGGGCGACATGTCCATGACCGGCATGCATATCGTCGCGTTGAATTCCGCCAAGGACGCGGGCATCTATATCCCTGACGCCACGTTCCAGCGGGCCATGAAATTTGTGGCTAGCTGCCAGGATCCGAAATCAGGGGGTTACACGTACACCCCCAACAACGGGAAAGGAGGCGATCCGGGTATCGCCAGAACCGGAGCCGCGGTCCTCTCCATGATGCTGAGCGGCGAGCGCGAGAGCCCGGCGGTTAAATACGGCATGCGGTTCCTCCGGGCCGCCCCCGACACCAAGTTCACCAGCGAGGGCAATCTGCTCTACACGCACTACTATGCCATCCAATGCATGTATCAGTCCGGCGACGAGCCTTTCGCCGACTGGTATCCGCGGATCAGCGAGGTCCTCCTGGGCAAACAGCTGGCTGACGGCAGTTGGAGCGTGGAGAACGGCAACACCTACTCCACGGCCATGGCGATCCTTATCCTCGGCGTGCCCTACAGGTATCTGCCGATCTACCAGAGGTAGCAAATGCTGCATTATAAAACAGACAGGTCCTTCCTGAAGGCGTTGCCGGCAGTGCTCCTGCTGGCCGTGATGAATTGCGCGGCGGAGGGGAAAGCCGGCGCGGCTGATCTGTTTGCACAGGCGGAGTATGCCTATGCGAACGGGGCTGTTGAGCAGGGGCGCGCGCTGCTCAACAAGGCCGTCGCCGGGCAGCCCGGTGATGCGGCCGCCGCGGCCGAAATCCTGCTCTGGATCTGCACGGAAGACTTCCTCACGCTCATTGACGGCGAGCGCCGGGTGCGGGGAGCCGTGCTGCGAACGCTACCCCCCGGCGGCATGAAGGGGGCGTGCGGCCCCCTGGCGGAACAGCTTCGCCTGGGGCTCCAGGACTTGTTCGTCGAGCCGCCGGACACCCCCAAGGCTAAGGCAACCCTGTCAAGTGTTGTGACGGGCCTTAAAATGCGTAGGCGGCTGGGGGAGCGCTCGTCTGTGCACTCGTTCGGAGTGGCGGATGACTGGCCGGACCAGGCTGCCAGGCAGCTTCTGGCGTTGCAGAAAGGCGGCGGCCTGTCCCCGGAGAGCCGGGCCTTTATCGATGTCAACACCATCCTCCTGCACGTCCGCCTGCTCCAGGGGCGCTACGGGGAGGCTGCGGCTGCCTTTGATCATATCGTGGCGGGTGGCAACAAGGACGATGTGGCCCTGATGTTTGCCCGGGCCAGCTTCCACGACAAGCTGGGGTCTCCCCGCGCACGCGAGCTTTTCCGGGAGCTGTTTCCGCTGCTCAAAACGACTCTTCAGCCGAATGCGGGGCTTGTGCGGAGCCTCGCCAAGCCTTTTGAGCATTACATGACGGACGAGGCCCCGGCCCAAACCGGGAACTGGATTTCGCGGTTGGTCCTGGAGGCGCGCAATAAGACCTGGGGCATGCTCCGGGACGGCAAGGTGACGGGGCTGGAAAGCGAGATCGACGCGCTAATCGGGATTGTGCTCAGCGACGAGAGTAAGAGGCTTCTTCCCGGAAAAGGCAACGGCGGTGCCGCCGCGGCGTGGAACGTCATTGATGCTCAGTTGAAATCATTGCCTGCCAGTTCACTCCAGGAACTGAGAAAGTTGCAGGAATCCGCCTGCAGCGTTGATTCACGGGCAGAGGCCCTGGAGCGGAACAGCAACGAGGCCCTGAGGGGCCTCTTCCTGCGCTATCCCTGGTCTGAAACCGCGAACCGGGCGCTGTTGGAATCAGGACGGAGGGACCTTGATGCCGGGCACGGACAGTTTGCGCGGCGGTCTTTCCAGGATGTCCTGAACCACGCGACGGACGCGCAGACCCTGGCGCTGGCACAGGCGGGATTGTGGCTGGCCCTTGCACAGGGACACGATCCTGCCGGACTGGCCGCCGCGTTCAAGGGAGTCAATCCGGACCAGAAGTTTCCCTGGATGGGCGCAATGGCTACTGCCGGCGACATCCAAAAACGCCTGATTAAGGGCATGGCGGGGCAGGTGGCGGAACAACCGGATCCCACTGTCCGTCTGGCGGACTTGAAAGCTCAGGTCGTTCGCGTGCCGGCCACGCCTCTTCTTCCGGGGACGGCGGTTGATGCGCCAACGTCCCTGGGCTGGCTGTCCACGCAGTTCCATGGCAGCAATATGGTGCTCTGCGCAGGGGGATTCATTGCCGGCTACAATGCTTGTGACACCCTTTGTCCGGTCTGGAGTCATCAGGTCGCCGCGCCGTTCGGCAGGCCCGATGACGCGAATGCGTTCCAGCCCGGTCCCGCGCGGCCGGTGTTAAGCGACGGACGGCTCTATGCCCGGTACGGCTACGGCGGGCTTCCCTCGGGCCTTGCCTGCCTTGATGACGCGACAGGCAATGTCCAATGGTCAACGCGAAGTACTGCGGCTGATTTGGCTCCCGGCCGGATCAATGGCATGCCCCTGGGCGATCCGGCGCTGGCTGAGAATCTCATCTTCAGCGTGAACTGGAAGGACGCGGGGATGGGCACTCAATCGGGCCTGACCCTAACCTGTCTTGATGCCCTATCGGGCACGCCCGTCTGGCAGGAGGAGATCCGCCGTCCAATCAGGGACTTTGATAACTGGTGGGATGCGAGCTTAATAAGGAACACGTATACGATGGGCAACAGCGTAACCGTGCATGAAGGTGCGGTCTACACGGCCCAGAGCGTCGGGATGGTGACGCGGTCTGATGTGCGTGATGGCCGGGTGGAATGGGTGTATGAATATGCCACCGATAAATTGCGCTCGGGCGAGAGCTTCAGCGGATGCGGATCGGCGCCGATGGTGGTCGACGATCTGGTCATCTGCCAGCCGCGCGACAGTAACTGGATTTTCGCGCTGGACCGCATGACGGGTCAGCTGGTCTGGAAGAATGTGATGATTTCACCCCGGCTCTCGCTTGGACTGCATGCCGGCAGGATCCTTCTCCTGGGGAGCGCGGGCCTTGTGGCTCTGGATGTCCGGACCGGGGCTGTCACGTGGGAGGTGCCTGTCAGGGAGGCGCTGGTGGCCTGGCCGCAGCGGGTCGGTGCGTCGATCGTCCTGGGAACAACCGGCGGCCTGCGACGAATTGATGCCGGTACCGGAGAGGAGCAGGAAGCCGTGCCGTGGCCCGGGATCGCGGGCCACATCGGGAATTTTGCCGTACATGGAGGGCGCCTTTACCTGGTCACGGATGTGGCGGCCCCGGGAGAGGATGTGCTGCCGTTGCCGGTCCCCGTGACAACTCCTGCAAAGCAGGATGGTTCCTTCCCTGCCGTCTGGAAACTTTTGCGGCCTGCCCCGGTTCTCTATGTGCCAGCCTCGGACGCGGCAGCGGGGAATCGTGCGCTGGTTTACCACTCGGGGAATATCCTGGAATGCTTCGAACTCTCTGCCACCGGCGCCGTGGCGTGGGCGAAAATGACCGGACCGGATCTCGGGAGGGTGTTCTTCCATAACAGCAAGGCGGCGCTCGTGTTCAAGCCTAATGCCGGGAGGCGGCCGGACGCGATAACCGGCATCGACGGAATCGAGATGGAGACCGGTATGACGATCTGGCGCTTTAGACCGATGGCCGGCGCCTATGTTGTGGCGCGCTGCGGCCCGGTTCTGGTGTTGGACGAGGGGGAATGTTTCGGCGCCCTTGACCTGGACTCCGGCAAGGTGTTGTGGCGGAAATCCATTACGGACTTCAAGGCTGACTTCGGCCAGTCGCGGGCCATGGTTCTGGGCAATACGCTCCATGTGCTGCATCGCCAGGGAGGGACCCTGATGAGCTGGATGAAAATTGATCCGTTAACGGGCACTCTTCTCGAGAGCAAGACCCTTGCCGGGGATGTCTCGGGCGACTGGGCCCTGGCCAAGACCTCGTTTGGCGAAGCGAGCTGTTACCTCGAGACCGCGGTTGGCTACCGGCACTCCCAGGTTTACCGGACAAACTTCAAAAAAGGTACGGCGGACCTTGTCTTTGACGGTGTGTCGATGGACTTATATGCGCAGGATCACGTTCTCCTGAGGCAGGATAACATGCGGCAGCTGTTCAGCTCGGCTGACACTGCGGGCCGGCGCAAGTTCGACGGTCAAGCAATCCGTTGCAAGGCCATGGGCGGGAAACTCCTGTTTGTCACCGAGGCTAAAACTTTTACGGCCATCGATATGGAATCGGGGAAAGACATCTGGAAATTCACGGAAGCAGACCACACAAGGCTGCTGGCTTGCGGCGAGGGAGACGGGGACCGGCTGTTTGTGGCCACCTATGACAATAAGCGCACGAGTATCACCCTGGCGGCCTACCGCATCAGCGACGGAGCCAAGCTGTGGTCCCAGGAATCCATGGAAGGCCAGGCACCGGCTGAATGCAGTTTTCACCCAGCCGGCTTGAACAGCGTCAGCGGGACCGGCACCTGGCTGGCATCCGGCAATGGCCTGTTATGGCTGTGCTGGAATGATGGACTCTATGCGTATCCTGACGGGGGCGGAGCGTCACCGCCATGACCGCCATCCGTGCCGAACGGGATGCCCGGAAGCTGTCGGGCTGGTCGCCGCACGCGCCGATGGTTCCGCGATGACGCCATTGAACGGTACAGCGCAAAATCAACGAATGGGATTGCCTGGACTGCATGGAATAAACATAATGTCACGCACTGTGATCAACAGGAAATCAGGGAGCTTGACGAAATGACGACACGCATATCGACGATCAAGGAACGACTGGCGAGATGGTCCTCGTTCATGGACGGGGGAAAATCCGGCGGTTTCATGTTTCAGGTGTGTTTTCCTTTGCCCGAGCTGGATGCGAAACTGCCGCCCGGAACTCGTCTCTGGCCGGACAAGGCGAAACAACGCATCGAGCGGCACTGGGCGGAATACGAACTGATGTGCCGGAAGGCGGAACTGGTTGACGATGATCGGGTGCCCTATCTCAACAACGTAACGGGGACCGAGATCTTTGCCGAAGCATTCGGTTGCAAGGTGCACCGCCCGGACGACACCATGCCCTTTGCGCTGCCGTTTATCCACACCGCTGCCGAAGCGGATGGATTGAAGGTGCCGGAGTTGAGCACGTCCTCCCTTGCCTATCTATTCGACATCGGCGATGAACTCCACCGGCGCGGCGGGCCCGATGCGGTGATGAAACTGGTGGATGTCCAGAGCCCGATGGATATTGTGGCGCTGATCTGGGACAAGTCGGACCTGTTTATCGCCATGCTCGAAACCCCGGACGCCGTGCGCGCCCTGGCGGAGAAGGTCCGCGAGCTGCTGATCGCGTTTTTTGACGAGTGGTTCCGCCGGTACGGGACGACCTTCATGGCTCACTATCCCGACTACGTGATGAAAGGCGGAATCACGATGTCCGTGGATGAGGTCGGCGCGGTCAGCGAAGACCTCTTTCGCCAGTTTTTCCGCGACGAGTTGACCGCGCTCTCGGAGCATTTCGGGGGGCTCGGTATTCACTGCTGTGCCGACGCACGCCACCAGTGGGGCAATTTCCGGGACATTCCCGGCCTCAGGCTGATCAACCACAACTGCCCGCCGACTCGCAAGCCGGATGAGTACATTCCGGACTCCTTGCGGTTCTACGGCGCAAAGGTTGCCCAGTTGCCGGTTGGCTGGTCCCCGTCCGGCGCGCCTGAGACCTGGCCGTCGCAGTACCCGGCGGGAACGCGAGTCGTGTTCGAAGTCGGGGCCGCCGATGCAGCCAAGGCAGCCGCTCTCGCGGGGCGTTTGCAGGAACTGCGTGCAGGGGGAGGGCTATCGGCCCTGCAACAAGCAGGAGGTTAACTCGATCATGGTGACTACAGGTAACCCCGCGATTGACAGGGCCACGCTTAACCAGTGGTCGGCACCGTACCGTAACTGGCACTATTGGCCGGATCATGTGATTGCGCCCGACCCGAAGATCCCCGGGCACGCGGACTTCAGCAATACCGACGTCCCGTGTGTCTACCAGTTGCCCGGCCAGACCGGCACCTGGTACATGAGCTTTATTGCCTTCAACGGCAAGGGCTATAACTCCTTCGTGGCAGAAAGCACGGATCTCGTGCACTGGTCCAAGCCACGTCTGGCAATGGGCTTCGGGAAGCCCGGCGAGTTTGACTTCGGCGGATGCGTGGTTGGGGCCTACCTCTACGAGTCGTATGATATCAAGGCACCGCGACTGCTCAAGAAACGCGACGGAATGTACTGGACGCTCTATGGGTGCTACGCCAAGCAGGGCGGTTATGAGGTCGATCCCGGTTACGAGGGAGTGGCAAACAGTGATGACGGGTTGACCTGGAAGCGGGCACAGGAGCGATACATCCTGTCGGTTCATGAACCCGAGGTTGGCGAATGGGAGAAGCACTGTATCTATCAGCCCTGGCTGGTTGAGTGCGAGGGCGAGTTCTATAATTTCTACAACGCGAAACACATGCCGGATTGGATTGAGCAGATGGGGCTCGCCACATCGAAGGACCTGATGAGCTGGCAGCGGTACAGGGGGAGCCCTGTTGTTCAAGTTCGCCCGGCTGGCTACGATGAGAAGTTCTGCGCCGACGGCAAGGTGTTCCGCGACGGCGACCACTGGGTGATGTTCTACTTCGGCGTGGGTCATGGCGGTGCGCATATCATGGCCGCCTTCTCACGCGACCTGCGGCACTGGACGGCACACCCGGAACCGCTCTACAAGGCGGGCGGCCATCCCGGCGGGTTGGACAAGCAATACGCCCATAAAATCTCTTTAGTCTGCAATCCCGCCAACAACACATTCTACCTTTACTACTGTGCCGTTGGGATCAAGGGGCGTGGTATCGGCCTGATCACGAGCAAGCCCCTCTAATGCCCTGTTCGTGCGGGAGGGGGCGGATTGGGGTAATCCCTTCAGCGCCACCTTCATTCTTGCGGTTCAGGGACTGTTGGGGCATCATTCCTGCCGTTTGTAGGACCTCACGATTGAACTGACCCCAACTAAATAGGAGACGGGCTACATGCATCTGCAAACTTTGGATATCGTTATATTATCCGTTTATTTCGTCGTGATCATGATGGCGGGATTCTGGTTCACCCGGCGGTCTGCCCACGGCGGGTTGCGGTCCTACTTCCTGGCTGAAAACAAGCAGAAGTGGTGGATGCTGGCCGCCTCGGGTTCGGCCTCGAATTATTCGGTCGATGGGACGGTCTGGAACATCTCCATGCTGATGGTGCTCGGGATGTTTTCCTGGTGGACCACGCTGGTCTGGTGGATGCCGGCCGAGATCGTGTTGATGGCGTTCATGGCGATCTGGATCCGCCGTACCGGGGCGATGACGGCGGCGGACCTCAATACGGTCCGCTTCGGCAACGACACCGGCGCCAAGGCGGCGCGCATCGGGTTCGCCATTCTGATCTGCACGTTCAGCGTGATGACGCTGTGCATGTCCTACGTCATGCTGCACAAGTTCGCGGTCACCTTCGGGTTCCACAACGGGCATCTTGTCGCGATGATCCTGATCGGCGCCACCGGGCTGTATGTGATCTGCGGCGGGTTCCGCGGCGTCGTGGTCACGGAGTTCATTCAGAACATCCTGCTGATCAGCGTCTCGTTCGTGATCGGTTTCATCTGCGTGGCACAGTACGACTCCAAGTCCCTGGAGGCGTCCATGACGCACCAGTCCCTGACCACGGAGCGGAAGCTGGAGGAACTGGACAAGCTCCAGGCCAGAACCGTCGCGGTGGCCGAGTTGAAGGTGATCGAGGCGGAGCGGGCGCAGCTGACTGCGGCGCTGGCGAAGGACCCGGCGCTCAAGACTGAAGTGCCCGAGACCGTGACATTCAAGGACTGGAATTCGCTCGCCTGGCGATCCCAGCCGAAATTGGGCCGGTTCAACGATTCCGAGTATGCCAACTGGAAGGATTTCATCGGCATGGCGCTGGCGATGTGCGTCGTCGGGCTGATTGGCAGCTTTGGTGG
>CAZMSS010000111.1:0-9081 GCA_964568965.1 uncultured Verrucomicrobiota bacterium
GCCATTGCCCACCCCGATTATTACCCGAGCTGTCGGTAATCGTGACCCCATTCGTTTCATCAAGTTTGTACCAGGCGGCCAATCCCACTCCCAAGGTGGATTCCGAGGGATCAAAGCCATTTATGACCTCGGCCCCATCCTTCACCCCGTCGCCATCACTGTCATCAAGATCGGGGTCACAGCCGTAATCCGATTCGCCGTCGGCAAACCCATCGCCATCAAGGTCGAGACCGCCAGGGAAAAGGCCGATGGGCATGACGCCGTCGTGTCCATCCACGAGCCCGTCGTGGTCGGTGTCGGGGTCACGGGGGTCGAGTCCCAACTGGTATTCCTCAAGGTTCGTGAGGCCGTCCTGGTCGGGGTCGGAGGAGGCATGGGATGGATCGGACGAATCGGACGGATTGAATGCATGAGCTATTTCCCAGGCGTCAGGGAGCCCATCGCCATCGGTGTCGAGAGCGGCAGGTTCATTGGTCGTGATGGCAATGCCGTCAAGATAAGCGGGGGAAAACACGGGACCGTGGACTTGGGCGATAAAGAATTCAGAGGAGGCGCTCGCAAATCCGAGATTACTTGCCGCCCGCACCCCATTCAACCAGAGGGACCACTGCCTGGCGGGGTAGTTCAAACAGATCGTGAGCCGGATCCATTGCCCTGTCGCCACCGGGGCATGGCTGGCAAGAACTTCCCACCGCTGCGTATTGGTAATCCCCGAACAAACCGTCAGCAGTCCGGCTGAATTGAAGAAAAAGACTGCGGCTGAATTGGAACTTATCGCGGGCTGGTCTTCCAGCAGTCGGCGCACCGGTTTCGTTTGAAGATCGATCCAGACAAGGGGAGCCCCGTCACTTGCGATAGCATGCGCGGCCGTCCCGGTGGACACCATCGCCAGTGCCTGTCGACCTTCAAAAGCAACATTCGACTGAATCAGCATCGTGTTTGATCCGGTAGCCATCCAACCATGCTGGCCGGACAAAGCGCCGTTGGTTACCCCGGGCGCTTCAAAGGACTCCGGAAAGGGTAGCCGGGCAAACCCATTGGAGGCTGAAGGCACCGTGCCAATGAGGCGTTCAGCCCCGTCACCCATACCGTCGCCATCGGTGTCACGGAGAAGAGGATTGGTGCCGAGCTGGTATTCCGCCAGGTTTGCAAGGCCATCCTGATCGGGATCGGAGGAGGCATGGGACGGATCGGACGAATCGGACGGATTAGCTGAATTAAAGGGATCAAGGCCGTACAGGGTTTCCCAGTCGCTGGGAAGACCATCGCCATCGACATCGACATCAATAGGGGGATTGGTGGAGACCACAATGGCATCGAGGTACCCTGCCCGATGATGGGGGCCATTCACAGCCAGGCCCGAATATTCTTTTGCATGGTTGGCAAACGCCAGGTTTGTCGCCACGCGGTCCCCGTCGACAAACAGGCTCCACACCCCGGCGCCAAAGTCCTGGCAGGTGGTGAACCGGCTCCACTCGCCATCGATCAGGGGCAGGTGATTGGTCAGGGTTAGCCAGGCGTCACCGTCACGCGCAACGACATACCCCTCGCCGTTCACAAAAAATCCCACCGACGAAGCAGCATCCACCCCGGGCATGTCTGCCATGGAACGGAATACGGGTTTGGCCCGCAGGTCCGTCCACACGACCGGAACACCGATAGCCGCCACCGGGTGATAGATTGACACCGCGGAAGTCACACCGCCCAACTGCAGGGCTTGGGTGGCCTCCCACACCGTCGTGGTTTGAACGAGCGCCGCAGCATTGGATGACACCACCGACCAGCCATGCTGTCCTGCCAGGTTGCCGATGGTGGTTGATGCGGGCTCGAAAGTTTCACCAAACGGAATTGCTGCATAACTGGCCGCGTTTGTGGGGGAATGGCCGCGTATGACTTCAGCGCCGTCGCCCATTCCATCGGCATCCGTGTCGGGGTTAACCGGATTGAGACCCCGGTGATATTCTTCGACCGTGGTGAGGCCATCCTGATCGGGATCGGAGAATTCAGGGGACGTATCGGACGAATCGGACGGATTGTTGGGGTTGAGGCCGTAAAGCAATTCCCAGTCATTGGGGAGGCCGTCACCGTCGCTGTCAATGTCGCCCGGGGCCAGGGTGGCCACATGGATATCGTCCAGCCACGTCGGCGTATTGCAGGCACCGGAGACCCTGATCCCCGTGAACTGGGTGATGCGGTGCGCAAACCCCAGATTGAAGGCCACGGGGACTCCTTCAAGATACAGGCTCCAGACTCGGTTGGAAAAATCCTGCATGACCGTGAACCGGCACCAGTTGGTCGCCGCTGTTGCCGGCGCGTTGGTCAACGTCCGCCAGGCATCCCCATCTGCCACAACCGGACGGCCAGCCTGGTCGAGATAAAACGCCGCGGTGGTAGCCGGATGGATGACCGGATTACCCGAAATTTTCCTCCGCACGGGAATCGCCCGCCAATCGGTCCAGGTTGCACCCCCGAACGGCCCCCGAACAACCTGGCGAAGAACCGCATTTGTGGCGGAGAGGGGCTCGAGTTTCAGGGCCTGGCTGCCACTGGCACAGGTACCGGTCTGAACAATGGCCCAATTTGTCTGACTGGCCAACCAGCCATGTTGCCACGCAAGATCGCCATTTGTCACAACCGGGGATTCAAAGGGCTCATCAAAGGGGAGTGTCGTCACCACAGCGCTATCCGCAGTAACAGGTGAGGTGCCCAGCGCATACTCGGCGCCGTCGGTCCAGTCATCCTGGTCGGTGTCAGGGTCATTGGGGTTCAGGCCAAGATTGAACTCCTGCAGGTTGGTGAGACCGTCCTGGTCGGGGTCGGAGGATGCATGGGACAGATCGGACGAATCGGACGGATTGTAGGGGTCAAGACCGTGGGCCAATTCCCAATCGTCGGGGATTCCATCGACATCTGAGTCGGCGACAAACCCGGTCGGGGCATTGGTTGTCACGGTGATTTGATCGATGGTGGTATCGGTATAGCGAGCCCCGGTGAAGCGAAGTCTGGCCAACTCCGGCGCATCGCCCGTGAAGGGAAGTTGTGAAACAACATTCGTGCCGTTTACCCATAGCCCCCAGATCCGGCGCGCGTAATCCAGCTGAACGGTAAAACGGACAGCTTGGCCGCGCGTCAGGGCCGGCACATTGGTTTGCACGATCCATTCACCCGGCAGCCAGGTCCGGTCATAAACGGCAATCTGGCCGGACGGGCTGCAATAGAACGCCACGGCTGAGTCTTCCGAGGGCGCGGCGGGGGAACCGGCGGCCCGCCAGACGGGGATGGCCTGATAGTCCAGCCACAGGCGGTCGATGCCGTGGGTCGCCACTGGCTGGATGATCGCCGCCTCCCCGTTGGTCGAGGCCCGCAAGGACAGGGATTGGCTTCCGGCAATCACCGGATTGGTTGAAACGACGGCGACAGCGTCCCCGAGCGAACACCATTTATTCTGACCGGAGAGCGCTCCATTGGTGACGGCCGGCGGCTCAAAGGTTTCAATGAACGGAAGAACGGCATGCGCGTGTCCATCGGCGGGGGAGAATCCGTTCAACACTTCCGCGCCATCTCCCATCCCATCGCCATCTGAATCCCCATTTTGCGGGTCCGAACCGAACCGCAGTTCATCCGCCAGAGACAGGCCATCGCCATCGGCATCCACCAGGGCATCAAGCGGGTAATCGGGGTCTAGGCCGAATACAAGCTCGAGGTAGCCCGGGATGCCATCTCCATCCTCATCGGGATCCGACAACTGCACATCTATCCCAGCGACAACGGATGTCACGGCGACAGGGTTCAGGGCATATTCCCCGCACGCTTCCCATGCATCCTGCAGCGTGTTCTGATTGGAATCACGCCATGCCACGAGCCTCCAGGAAGTTGCGCAGCGGCCCACGACCAGATGATAGGCGCCGGTGGTTGAAACGGTGGCAACGGCCTCCATGCTTAATCCGTCGACCGGCACCGCGACCAACCGGATGGGTCCAGTCTGGGGACCCTCATAGGTTACCTGTCCGGAAAAGGAAGGAGTGAACACCGCGCCGGAAAGGTTAAAATCAAACACCTGTTTTGCCTGGCCGATTGTCGCCGGAGCGAAGTCGAACAGACTCTCCGGGGACCAGGGATAGTCCGCGGCCACTCCCTCCTCCATCAGGCGCCGGTAGAAGACTGCCGCCACATTCTTGAGTTGGCCGATCGTGACCGGGCTGTAGTGATTTCCGCCCGCGCGGACATCGAACAGGCGGGCCGCTTCCTCCCCTGCTCCGCCGGGCATTTTTTCAGCGAATTCGTTAAACGCATTGGTGGCCAGCCACAAGACCTGTCCGTGAAGCACCGGCGCGTAATCCGACGGCACCGCATTGCTGACAAGCACATTGCGGCTCGTCCACCAATCGGGAGCCGCAAACACGCCCACGGCAAGCGACAGCCAGCATGCAATTCCGGCAAACAGGGGGCGCATCATGGCAGGCCGCCTTCCAAGTCAGAGACATCAGCCTCATTGATCCGGCCATCGCCGTTCACATCCGCCCGCTTGAGGACATCAAGGGGAACGAAGGGCATGGTCCGGTTGATTTCAGCCACCCGGTTGAGGGCATCATAGGCGGTCAAGATCACGTTTCCGTTGTCATCGATGACCATGGTCCGGTTGCCATTGGGATCGTACTGGTATCGCGTCCGCTGCCCCAGCGGATTGATCTCCTCCACTTTCCGGCCAACCCGGTCGTAGCAACTGGTCGTGCGATTGGATAACGGGTCGGTCACCGAAATAAGCTCGTCAAACACGTTGTAGGCGAAAGCGGTTTGATGCCCGAGCGGATCCTCCTCCGCCTTTTTCCGACCACTGGCATCATACTCGGTCCGCCAGGCATTCCCCCGGTAATCAAGAGCGATATCGGGAAGATTCCGCGCATCAAAGTGTGTGCTTTTGGCCCTGAGAAACTGGCCGGAGGAATTATAGGTGGCCGTGCGGGTCACATTACCGTTCGGGTCATACTCCGTCGCTGTCATCCCGCCCGCGGCATCCGTGATCCGGCATTGCCGCCCCAGGGCGTCATAGTCGTATTGTTCACTCCTGTCTACCTCCCCGGAGCTACTCAAGGTCCTTTTGGTCAACTGTCCTGCGACATCATAACTCAGAAGGGTCCGCCTACCATTTGGCGCAATCGTCTCGCACAATCGTCCAAGTTTGTCGTAACGGTTGCTGGTGACATTGCCTTCCGCGTCCTGAATACCCGTCAGGCGTCCGGCCGCGTCATAATAATGATGCGTTGAATGGCCGCGTCGATTGGTGGTTCCCACAATGCGCCCAGCCTTGTCATACTCAACTGATGAGGCATTGCCCAGGGCGTCGAGGGTTCGGGTGAGGCGGTTCAGCACATCGTATTCCATCCGGGTTGAGAACCCCCGGCGATCAGTCACGTTGGTTTTGTTGCCGGCGGCGTCATATCGGCTCTCAATGGCATAGCCGAGCGGGTCGGTTTCCCGGGTCATCCGCCCCAGCGGGTCATAGTGATACCGCGTCTGGCGCACGTCGGGGTGTCCCGCCCCGACTGCCCTCAGCACCAATCGACCGAACGCATCATACCCGAAGGTGGTCACCCGGCCAGTGGGTGAGGACTCACGGACCCTGTTCGTGCCTGCGTCATAGGCGAAGGACACGGTGTTGGAGGCCGGATCCATCACCGACACAGTCCTGCCCAGCGCATCGTACCGGTACACCATGCAGTTTCCCCGTTTGTCGCACGCCGCGAGAAGATGCCCGAGGGCGTCATAGCTCTTCGAGGAGTGATAGCCCAGGGCATCCGTCGTGTTGGTGACACGCCCGAGTCGATCCAGGGAAAACAGGGAGAGAAACCCGTTCTTATCCACCGTCGAGATGCAATTGCCCACGGCATCATAGGCACGCGATTCGATTCCACCCAGGGGATCCTCCGTGGCAATCAGCCGCCCCATCCGGTCATAGGAGTACCGGGTGACACACCCCAGCGAATCGGTGACACTACGGCTTAGGTTATAGGCATCGTGGGTGTATCTCGTGATGCTCCCCATGGTATCCGTGACGGAAACGATATTCCCGCGGGCATCATAGGCCGTTGTCGCCCTGCCACCGGCGGCGTCCACCATGGCCGTCTGCCGGTTCAGCGCGTCGAATTCGAAATGCGTCACATTCCCCCTGGCATCCGTCAGGGCGGTACAGTTACCATTCGCATCATAGCGCCGGGACTCCACCCCGCCAGCCGGGTCGAGGGATAACACCACCCGGCCCAGGGGATCGTAGACCTTGCTGAAAATAGAGGGAGCAGCCAGGCCGACCCCGACGGTTTTGTTGGTGAGGCGACCCGCCGCATCGTATGCCATGGATGAAACCAATCCCCGCGGATCAGTCTCCCCGACCGGGTTGTTGTTGGCATCATAGCTCCACCGCGCCTGTCCTCCCAACGCATCCGTGAGACTGATGAGATTCCCGTACGCATCATAGCCGGAGGCGGTGACATGCCCCATTTTGTCGGTCAACCGCCAAAGCCTGCCATTGCCATCCAGCGACTGGACGGTCTGCCCCCCGATCTCATCAACGGAATTGGTAACGCGCCCCATCCCATCATGCCGGAAGGTTTTGGCAAACCCGAGCGCGTTGGTCTGCGCGAGGATGTTTCCCTCTGCGTCATAGGCCCAGGACTGCACATGACCAAGCGGGTCGGTTTCCAGCACCACCCGCCCGAGCCGGTCATAGACATAGGTTGTCACCCGCGCATCTGCCAATCCCACCCCGACGGCCTTATTCGTCAGGTGCCCGGCCGCATCCCAGGCATATTCCGCAATGGCTCCGCCACCATCCTGCTCACGCACCTTGCGGCCCAGGCCGTCAAAGTTGACCCAATGGACATTGCCAAGCGGATCAGTTGTCGAGATTAAGCGCCTGTAGGTGTCATGCAAAAACGAGGTCCGGCTTCCCGTCCCGTCACTCGCGGCCGTAGTCATGCCTCGAAGATCGTACTCAAAGCCATTCGTAACCGTGACCCCTGCGAAGCCCCGAATCACTGAAACCAAATGGTCGGCCGCATCAAAGGAGGATGACTCCTTGCTTACCAGATCCCCCTGCGCATCGTGCAGGGTGGAATTGGTCCGGTTCCCTTCGGCATCATAGGCGGATGTTATGACATTCCCGAGCGGGTCAACCTGCCGGCTCACTCGCCCGGCGGCATCATAGCCGGTGACATACACCCTGGCATCTTCCCGTCCTGCCCCGATCACAGTGCGGGTTACCCGGTTGAGCACATCATAGGCGTACGTCGTTGTCAGCGGCTCCGGAATCTCATTCGACTGACAGCCGGAAAAACCGGCCGCATGAAAAGTTTCCGCGATCAGGTTCCCGTTCGTATCGTAGGCTTTCTCCAGGCGATTACCACCGTTGTCGACCTTCACGACGGGCTGGTTGTTGCCATCATAAGCCACCGTGGTCAGCGAGCCCCGGCGGTCATAATGGGCGACACCATTTCCACGCGCGTCATAATACGACCCGGAGGTCTCGCCGTTGGGATCAGTGACCCGGACGGGGTTTCCTTCGAGGTCGTAGTCCGTAAGAGTCACTCCGCCGAGCTTGTCGGTCACGCGAACCGGTCTTCCATAAGCGTCATACCCGGTGACTTCGCGGTTCCCCAGCGGATCACACGTTTCAACCAGCAGTCCGCGGCCATCGTACTTGAATCGTGTGGTCGTTTCCTCGCGGGTGCCGGCGGATTTCACGGAGGCCAGCATGCGCCCATTGCGGTCATACTCGAACCGGGAGACAACGCCGATCTCATCCGACTCGCTGATCTTCCAGCCCGCCTTGTTGAATTCGGCATGCCGGCTGCCGCCGCAGGGATTGCTGATGCGAGTACAATTCCCGTAGCGGTCGTAGTCATAGGTGGTCTCATACCCGCGCTTGTTCCTGACGGCGAGCACATGGACCCCGTTGGTGTCATACCGTGTGATTTCGACATTTCCATCAGGATCAGTGGACCGGACCTGATTTCCAAACTGGTCGTAGTCGAGGGTGGTCACCTGACCCAGCGCATCGGTGGTTTTGATGAGGCGGCCATAACCGTCATACTCCATGACGGTGACCCGCCCCGCGGCGTCCCAACTCCGGACCGGCTTGTTGAACAGGGGGTCATAGCCATACCGGCGCACGCTCCCTTCAGGATCCGTCCAGGAAACCAGGTTTCCCCGCTCATCGTAGGCGAATTGATGCACAGCACCGCCGCGGTCGGTGGAAATCACATTGTGAGCAAAGTCATAAAAATACAAGGTGTCGGCGGGATCTTGCCCGGGATCAAAATGGCGGTAGCGGACCTGCAACATCAGGCCATCAACCCAGACTTCCGCCGCATTGGTTGAACCGGCGGGAAGGGAGATGCGGGCGGTGAGATTACTGATGTCCGCCCAAGTCCAACGGCTCCGGTCGCCCGTGATGTTGAGCGTTGTCCACTGGACGTTGGTGGAAGCCCAATTGGTGGACATCATCCCCAGGGCCGAGAGGCACACCTTGTTGGTGCTGAGCCCGCGAACCGACAACGTCACCTGCACGATGTCATTGCTCAGGCCGGGCACACTGAAGCCCCAGCCGGACACCTGTAAATAAGTGTTGGTCCCGAGCGCCGCGTTGTGAGCCATGAGGCCGTTGGTTGAGCCCACGGCACACTCGATATTCTCCCAGCTTGATGTCATGGGCGACCAGACCGACTGGGCCGGGTGCACCGCTACGAGATTCACCCCGTCGCTCTCCTGGTAAGTCAAGTCACCCTCGCGGAGATACACCTGGCTGATATCGTTTGAGGCATTGTAGACAACGCCCTGGATACTCCCCGCCCCGGGCATGAAGGAATAGGTGGTCCCCTTGAGATAGAGGTAGCAGACTTCGTTGCTGGAGCCGGCGGTCATCTCGCCATCCCGGTACCGCCACACCCGGTCCGGCGTGCTGTTCGTGAGGTGGTATGCGATGCTGACGGAATGTCCTTCGGGGTTGGTGCGGGTGGTCATGTTATGGCGTAGCTCCGGCTGGGCCTGCTCCCTGGCATACCCATAGCGTACGGTATCGCCGAGTAC
>CAZMSS010000112.1:0-8931 GCA_964568965.1 uncultured Verrucomicrobiota bacterium
CAGCCAGCGACCCCCACTTGCGAATAATCAACCAGCCCAAAAGCAAGGAAACAAGGCCCATCGAATCCAGAGCGCAAGAACCAGAACCAGTACCACCGCAATTCCCGTTGCCATCCGATTATTCAGCACTCCGCACCATCCTCAAATGAATATTGAAGTTAGCTCTTATGCCCATTACCCGGTCGGCACACAATCATATTGTGCGAAAATCTTCAGACAGACCTCTTTACTCTGGAATTCCAGCCTCCACTCATGGTATGAATCCACGAGATTTTACTAAATAAAGGGATGTCTATGAAAGTTTCTATTGTGGTGCCGGTCTATAACGAACAGGACAATGTCCTGCCCCTTGCCGAGGAAATGCACCGGCTTCACTCGGCCATCCCCGACCTAGAAGTGCTTTTCGTGGATGATGGTAGCAGCGACCAGACCTGGACACGCATCCAGGAAGCCCAGTCCCGCTTCAGCAGCGTGAAGGGGCTCCACTACTCCCCCAACCGCGGCCAGAGCCATGCCATGCTGGTGGGGCTTCAGCTTGCCGCCGGGGAAGTCCTGGTAACCATCGATGGTGATCTCCAAAACAATCCCGCAGACATTCCCAGGATGCTCTCGGAACTCCAGGATGCAGACGCGGTATGCGGCTTCCGGGCCAAACGAAAGGACACCTGGGCCCGGCGCGCGGGATCGCGACTCGCCAACCGTGTTAGGAACTGGGCCACCCATGACGGAATCCGCGACACCGGTTGCAGCCTGAAGGTGTTCCGGAAGGCCTGCGTCGCCGATCTACCGCATGTCGAGGGCGTCCACCGGTTCATGCCGGCCTATTTCAAGCTGAACGGGCGATCCATCAAGGAACTGGCTGTGGATCACCGGGCGCGCACCATGGGGACCTCGAAATACACCAACATGAAGCGCCTGCCCAGGACGATCTTCGATCTCTTCGGCTTTGTCTGGTACCGGAAGCGTTATCTGAAAAGCCTGGAAGCCAGCCAGAGTCAACGCTCCTAGAACAGCGTGTAGATGAACGGTGCGACCGCTGTTCCCGCTGCGATGAAAACGCCCAGCAGCAAAAGCACCAGCACGATGGGAATCATCCACCAGGCCTTGTTGTGCCAGGCAAAGCTCCCGAATTCCTTGAGCAAACGGCCGAGATGTTTAAAAAAGATCATGCTATCCCCTAGTCTAAAGCGTATTCCGTCCGCCAATTGGCCTTGTCCTGCCAGGGCGGTTGTTCCTTCTTCGACAAGACAAACGAGCCCAGCACCAGATAGTCCATCTCGGTTCTCATGAAGCAGCGGTAGGCGTCCTCGGGCGTGCAGACGATCGGCTCGCCACGCACATTGAACGAGGTATTGATGATCACCCCGTACCCGGTCTGCTTTTCAAAAGCCTTGATCACCTCGTAGAACCGGGGATTATTGTCGGGCGACACGGTCTGAACCCGCGCCGAATAATCCACGTGGGTGATCGCGGGAATATCCGAGCGCACCTGGTTGATGCGCTCACGAATCGTAAGCCGCGCCACGTCCTCCAGCCCCTTGCACCGGCTTTTCTGCACCTGCGCCACAAGCAGCATGTAAGGAGACGGACGATCCAGTTCAAAATAGTCGCCCACCCGCTCCACCAGACAGGAGGGGGCGAACGGACGAAACGACTCGCGGTACTTGATCTTGAGGTTCATCACCGACTGCATCTTGGTGGATCGGGCATCGCCAATGATGGAACGCCCGCCCAGGGAACGCGGCCCGAACTCCATGCGCCCCTGCACCAAGCCGATGACGTTCTCCGCGGCAATGATCTTGGCGATCTCGGCCCCCCACTCCCCGGGGCCGTACTTCTTGGCGGGATACCCCTTGGACTTGAGAAACGCCTCCACCTCATCGTCATCGATATTGGGCCCCAGCAGCGATCCCTGCATGGCATCGTGGACGTTATCCGCCGTCCTCGGCTGTTTCTCCACTTGGAAGGCCACCATCAGGGCGGCACCTAGCGCGCCGCCGGCATCCCCCGCCGCCGGCTGGATCCAGATGTCCTTGAATATACCCTCCCGCAACAGGCGCCCGTTGGCCACGCAGTTCAAGGCCACGCCGCCTGCCATGACCAGGTATTCCTCTCCGGTAATCTTACGCGCATGCCTTGCCATGCGAATGACGATTTCCTCGGTCACCACCTGGATCGAGCGTGCGATATCCATTTCGCGCTGCGAAATTTCAGTTTCCGATGTTCGGGCGGGACCACCGAACAACTTGGCAAACTCGTCGTTTGTCATCGTCAGCCCGTCGACATACCCGAAATACTTCAAGTTCAGCCGGAATGAGCCGTCCTCGCGCAGATCCAGCAGGTTATCCTTGATCACATCCACATATTTGGGCTCGCCATAAGGAGCCAGCCCCATCAGCTTGTATTCCCCCGAGTTAACCCGGAAACCCGTGAAGTAGGTGAAGGCCGAGTACAGCAGGCCAAGTGAGTGCGGGAAATGCAGGTCTTCCATGATCTGGATCTGGTTCCCCTCACCGCGCCCAATTGCGCTCGTGGCCCATTCGCCAACTCCATCCAAAGTCAGAATGGCCGCCTTCTGGAACGGCGAAGGAAAGAACGCACTCGCCGCATGGGATTCATGATGCTCCGGGAAATAGATTGGGGGCATGGTGGTAATCCCGCACTTCCCCAGCGCCACCTCGATCTCCATGGGAATCCACAGCTTCTCGCGCAACCACAAGGGCACAGCCATCATGAAGGATTGCAGCCCCGAGGGTGCTGTGCTGAAATAGGTTTTCAGGATGCGCTCGAACTTGCGGATCGGCTTGTCGTAAAAGGCCACGGCATCCAGCTTGCCCCCCCGTTTTTCCAATTCCTGGAGACAATACTTTGCCGCGTTGACAGGGAAATTCGGATCGTGCTTCCTTCGGGTGAACCGCTCTTCCTGCGCTGCGGCGACGATCTTCCCATCGCACACAAGGGCGGCCGCAGAATCATGATAAAAAGCACTGATTCCCAGGATATTCATCAGAATTGCCTCTTATATTCGTCCGCGTTTACAACCGGCTTCCTGGGCACCCAGTAGGTCTTCGCATCGGTCGGAAATTTCCGGCACATCGGATCAATACCCCGCATCATCAGGAGGAGGCGTCCAGGCACAAAAACCAAATAAAACATCGGTGTAAGAAGTATCCATGTGATTGCCGTGCCAACCCACTTTCCAAACCAACGGCCAGCCTTCTCAATTTTCGAGAACAGTACCGGGATAAAGAAACCCGATATGAGCAACAGGGCACCAATCCCGCAGAGAATTCCCGCGGCGACGGGCTTTCCCTTATAAAAGAAAAAAGCTCCTGCGGCGGCCGGAATTACTGCCTGAAGCACCACCATTGCAGGACTCGGCTTCATTGCGGCTGAAGTGTCTGTTTTCATAATTTCGGTGACTTTACCTGTCAGCCCCCCCCTATTGCAAGCCTTCCCATTACAACCAGCCACGAGCCTTGAAATCCTCTTCCAGGGTTGCGGCGATCACCCGATGTCCGCCTGCCGCCGGATGCATGAAATGGACATTGTAGCTCTCGGGATACTTTGAGGCATCAATCCGCTCCTGCGTATTGTAAAAGGGGATCGCAATTTCCCTGAAGATCATCAGCGCCTCTTTCCCCATGGGGCCCATGACCACAATCTTGAATCCGTGCTGCTTTCCCAACGCCACCAGTTCAAGAAAACTGTTCCGAACCCCCGCAATGTCCACGCCCTCACATAACTTTCCGGGAACTTTGGCTCGGTCATACTGACGCTGATCATTAAGGGTACTGACCGCCACCTCCGGCAATCGTTTCCGGTCAAACAGAAGGTAATACAGGAACGAGATATCCTTGCGGAACCACTGTCCTTCCTGCGGAATGAAAAAAGGCAGACCGAAATCATTGTCACACCACCCCACCACCACGATGTCGGGATGATAGGCCAAGCCACGGCTTTTCAGCATCTGAACCTCAAGCTGGCTGTTATACCCCGGCACACCGAGATTCAAAACCTCATAGACCCGACCGCTGGCATGGGCATTGAGGTTCGACTCCAGCACCGACAGGTAATCCTCCCCCTGATGCACGCCCCATCCGAACATTCCTGAGTCGCCAATCCCGACAATTCGAACGACACCAGCCGGCTTATCAAATGGCAACTCACGCGTCGCCCGGATTCCCCGGCTATTGGTCCGTAACCGATTATGACCGAAATCCATCTCGATATTGGGCTTGAGTTCATACACCAGCAAAGGATCCTCGCTCTTCCGGATAATGGCCGCCAGGGGATGCGAACTCTGGATGGTTTCCTTTTTCAACTTCTTCGCGATGGATTCCGCCTTGTCCAGAGACTGGGACGTCTGCATGGCCCGGAAATAGGCTCGCAGCCCGATCTCCGCCGCAAGCAACCCCAGTCCCAGGCTGAATCCCAAAAGAAACAGTTTTCCCGCAAACCGGCCCCACTCACGCCCGCCCTGGTGCAAGCCATAGCGCAACAGGTACCAGCCGAAGAGCAGAACACACGCCGCCCGCAGGCGCGCCATGGGGTTACTGACCCGGATCCCGTGATGCCAGTCGCCACCGGCAACGATGACCAAGCCGACCTCGATCAACGCCACGGTGGCCGCGACCAGCAGCCCCCACGCCACCAGTCGTCCCCATCTGGTCAAACTCCACTGTCTCAATGCTTCCATGGTTATTTCAGGAACAGGAAGAATCCGTTTGCAAAATGAACAATGCCAAAAATGCCCACAGCCAAACCCGCCACCCAGAGCGGCTTCTTCTTCAGCAGGGCGGCAATCGAGGAGAGCAGAATCGCAATCTGCAGGAAGATCACCCCCATGCCGAAGGCCGAGGAATGGGCGCCACATTCCAGCCGAAACGCCTCAAGCGACTCCGCCTTCTTTTTGATTTCCTCGCGTTCATCCTCGTATTTCTTGATCTTGGCTTGGGCGCCATCAATCAGCTTGTTGTAGTCCTTGACTGCCTCGGGATCAAATGCGCGTCCCTGCGCCTTCAGTTCCAACTGGAGCTTGTCGCGGTGCAGTTCATAAAGATACCCCTTGATGCTCTTGGCCTGGTAATAAGACCACTGGTTCGATTCCTGGCTCTGGGTGATGACGGATTTTGTCGAATACCCGCCCCCTTTGAATGTCGCCATCGTGGCACAGACCGCCAAAATGACCGTTGTTAACGCCAGCCAGTTCAACCATGGTTCCTTCTTGTCGTCAGCCATAACTCTCCTCTTTCTTTCAAAAAGCCCCGCATTGTGGAAAAACCACGCCCGGTGTCAAGCAGTGAACGACAACTTCTTTGCTTGCCTTGGGGCTGACACTCCTGAAGAATCCGGGCCATGAACACGTCTCAAAGCTCCTGTCTGGTCTGGTTTGACACCGAATACACCACCCTGGACCTCGAACAGGCTCGATTGTTGCAGGTGGCCATGGTTATCACCGATATGCAGGGCCGGCGTATCGCGCCCCCGGATCAGGATCTGGTAACGGCCGTTCAAATCCCGCCTGACTTCCCTGTCAGCGATTTCGTGGCCAAGGAGTGCCCCGACCTGGTGCGTCTCGCCCGAACCGAGGCGACCCCGACGGCTGAAGCCGTGGATGACATGCTGACAGCCCGGCTGGATTCACTTCTTGGGCCGGTGCCGGAAAAGATCAAGGATCGTCCGATCCTGGCCGGTAATACCATTCACGCCGACTGGTGGATGGCCCAGCGGTTTCTTCCCCGCTTCGTGGCCAGGCTCCACTACCGCCATCTGGACATCAGCTCCCTCAAGGTCCTCTGGCTAGACTCGAAACTGGGCCCCGAATTTGACAAGGGGAACACTACCCTGATACAGGAAAACCTGGACGGCTGGACACTCCCTGCCGGCACCAGGCAGCATGATGCCCTCTATGACGTGATGTGCTCCGTGGCCGAATTGAACTATTACCGCAGTCGCTTTCTCAAAAGTCCATGAAACTGGAAACCAGCCTTTCAAAAATTAAACGCCTGGCGCGAGTCCGGGAGGACGAAAACTGGGATTTCCGGGCTTACCTCAAGGAGTTACCCTTCCCGGTCCGGAAGATCGACGCCGTTGTTCAGGAAACCCTCCGCGATGTTTCCGCCCGAATTGACTGCACGCAATGCGGAAACTGCTGCCGGGAAATGCAACCGGTCCTGATTCCCGCCGATATCAAGCGGCTTGCCCGGGAGACCGGCCTCACCCCCAGGAACTTCACGGTCCGCTACTTGAGAAATGCCCCAGCCGGACACAGCGGCATGATCTTCAAATCACGCCCCTGCCCCTTTCTCAAGGGCAACCGCTGCTCCGTATACGAGGCACGCCCCCGTGACTGCAAGTCGTATCCACACCTGCATCGCCGCGATTTCGTGCAGCGGACCATACAAGCCATCTCAAACTATGCCGTCTGCCCCATCGTTTTCCATACCTATGAGGGTCTGAAATCGAAGCTCGCAAAGCGGATCCGCCCGCAGAAGAGTTAAACTTTGCCATCCTCAACGCCCCCGCTATAATGCCGGCCATGAACACCAATGATGCCATTGCCTTCATGACGCCCGGCCTGTATGCCTATATCAGCTTTCTCGTATTCTGGTTCGGAGCCTGCATGGGAAGCTTCCTGAACGTGTGCATCTATCGCATTCCCCGTGAGGAATCGGTTGTCAAACCCCGCTCCCACTGCCCCCACTGCAGCACTGAAATCCCCTGGTATGACAACATTCCGCTGGTCAGTTTCTTTGTTCTTCGCGCCAAGTGCAGGACGTGCGGAGGGGCCATCTCGGCCCGTTATGTCATTGTCGAGGCCCTGGTGGCCGTGCTGTTCGTACTGGTCTGGATGAAGTTTGCGACGCTGGGGGATTATCATCCCCTCGGCTTGTCTCCCGTGTATTCCATGCCCATGATTGCCGCTTTCTGGGTGGCGGTATTCGGGCTTGCCCTGGGCACCTTTGTGGATATGGAGCACATGATCATTCCCGACCGCGTGTCGCTGGGTGGTATTATTCTGGGCATCCTTTTCAGCACCCTGGTGCCTGAGATGCAGGGGGAACGCGACGGCTACGGCGGATTTCTGGCGGCCTTTCTGGGAGCCGCCATCGGCGTGGGCATCCTCTGGTTTATCGCCGTCCTGGGTAAATTGATCTTCCGCAAGGACGCGATGGGCATGGGTGACGTGAAACTGATGGGCGCCATCGGCGCCTTCCTGGGCTGGCCGGCGGTCCTCTTCACGCTGATGGCATCCTCATTCCTGGGTGCCGCCGTAGGTATCACCCTCGTCATAACGGGCAAGAAGGAAATGCAGAGCCGGATCCCTTTTGGCCCCTATATCGCCCTGGCCGCCCTGATCTGGATGCTGTGGGGCCCCACCCTATTGACCGCTTACATCAATTGGCTGATCCCGCCACAGACGATGTAATTCGACTACTCCCGGCTCCAGCGGGCGAAGAAGCCGGTGGGTAGCACACGCTTGCAATGGGAGTTTTTCATCACCATGGTTCCGGCTTCGATCTTGCCTCCGAACTTTTCAATCCAGGGTACCAGCAGATTCTTCATCAGCGGTGGGGAGAAACCGAGCGTATGGCAGGTAAATAATACGAAGCGGGGCCGATCGGACATCAGGGGCAGTAGCAAATCGAGCAACTTGAGAAGGTGCTCCTCCAGGATCCACTTCTCCCCCTCAGGCCCCTTGCCGTAACTTGGCGGGTCGAAAATGATGGCGTCATACTGGCGCTGACGCCGACCTTCCCTAGCCACGAATTTCAACACGTCATCGGTGATCCACCGGATCGGCGCCGCCTTCAGGCCACTAGCCTCGGCGTTTCGCCGGGCCCAGTCGTTGATGTCGGGCACCGCATCCACATGGCACACCTCCGCACCCGCCTTGGCGGCCAACAACGACATCGCCCCGGTGTAGGCAAAAAGATGGAGGACGCGGCAGGACTGGGCGCCGTCGGCAACATGACGCGACACCCAGTCCCAATGGCAGGTATGCTCAGGGAAAAGCCCCATATGCCCAAAACCGGTGGGCTTGATCATAAAGGTCAAATCATCCCACTTCATCGGCCACTGGGGCGGTGGCTTGTGGGTAAACGACCAATCCCCCCCACCCGTGTTACTCCGGTGATAGGTCCCTGCGGCGGCCTTCCAAAGCTCCGGCCGCTCCGGCCGCCACAATGCCACCGGCGAGGGCCGGTTGAACACATGAGTGCCAAATCGCTCAAGCCGGCATCCGTCGCCGGCATCCAGAAATTCATAATCCGCTGTTGTACGCGCCGCTAGTTCCATAGTGTGACTCCCGTGGATACAATACCTGAAGAAACACTCGATGCAAGCGTCGTGAACTTTCTACTCCACATTCACAAAACATAATGATACTCTTTTAGTGTTATTTATGAATGGCAATAAATTATTGAAAATGATCGGGGCGGTCAACGCCGGGGAATCGTCAATCGAGCCCCATGCGGATGCCCCTCTTGTGCTCCTCGTCGGCAACCCCAATGTCGGCAAAAGCGCCCTCTTTAATAAGCTCACCGGCCAGTATGTTACCGTCTCAAACTACCCTGGCACCACCGTTGAGGTGGCACACGGACATTGCCCGCAGCTGGGCAAGGAGATCGAGATAGTCGACACGCCCGGAATGTACAGCCTGCTCCCCATCACCGATGAAGAGCGCGTTGCCAGCGATATCCTCTTTTCGCCGCGGGTCCGCACTGTTATCCACGTGGTGGACGCCAAGAATATCGACCGCATGCTGGGGCTAACACTCCAGTTGATCGAGGCCGGGCGCCCCGTGGTGCTCGCGCTGAACATGATTGACGAGGCCCGCACGCTGGGCATACGGATTGACCACACGAATCTATCCCTCCGCCTCGGCATTCCCGTCATCCCCACCGTTTCAATTTCCGGCGAGGGGAT
>CAZMSS010000113.1:0-8925 GCA_964568965.1 uncultured Verrucomicrobiota bacterium
GTGGTGAAGTCCCTCTTCTGGGTGAATGAATCTGGTCTTGAAAGTGGACCCCGGTAACTGCGACAATGAACGCCTTTTGTGAAAAGCGAGTGAACCAGACTATGACAACATTACCTGACGCGAAGCATGATTGGGTTGCCTTGAGCCGCCGGGTTCTGGCAGGAGAGGAAATCCGGCGCGGTGAGGCCCTGGCCATTCTCCAGTCGGATGAGAACGAGCTTCTCAACCTGTTGCACGCCGCGTTTCAACTGCGCCAGCACTATTTTCAACGCAAAGTCAGCCTGCATGTCATCCGCAATGCCAAAAGCGGGGGGTGCAGCGAGGATTGTGCCTACTGCAGCCAGTCCAGTGCCAGCACGGGGGAGGTGCCCTGCTACCCGCTCCAGAGCGAGGATGAGCTGCTTCAGGGGGCAAAGGAAGCACTGGCCATGGGGGCCATCCGCTATTGCATCGTCACCAGCGGTCGTTCCCCTTCCCGTGAAGACCTTGGCCGGATCACCAGTGCGGTCCGTAAGATCAAGCGGGAGTATCCGCTCTCAATCTGTGTGTCCTTGGGGATCCTGACGGATGAGCAGGCGGCTGAACTCAAGGCGGCTGGCGTGAATCGGTACAACCATAATCTGGAGTCGTCGGAACGGTTTTTCCCCGCCATCTGCACAACCCATTCCTATGCCGAGCGGAAGGCAACGGCGGCCCGGGTGAAGGCGGCCGGGCTGGAACTTTGCAGCGGCGGGTTGATGGGCATGGGGGAGACCCTGGAGGACCGGGTGGACCTGGCGCTGGCCATGCGAGGCGTGAAGGTGGATTCAATACCCCTGAATTTCCTGGATCCCCGGCCGGGAACGGCCCTCAAGAACCGGCCCCGGATTCCCGCAGGCGATGTGTTGCGCACCCTGGCCATGTTCCGGTTTGTTCATCCCGACCGGGAGATCAGGATTGCTGGGGGACGTGAGGCCTGCCTCGGTCCGCTTCAGGTGCTGGCCCTCTACCCGGCCAATTCCATGTTCACTTCCGGTTACCTCACCACGCCAGGGCAAGGCTATCAGGCCGATCGGCGGATGCTGGAGATGGCCGGTTTCGAGGTGGTCGAGATCACCGACGCGTGAGAAGAGAATTGAACATCGAACAGTCAGCAGTGAACATTCAACTTCGAACAAAGGGCGAGAAGCTCGGTTCAATGTTCAGTGTTGAATGTCGACTGTTCGATGTTCAGCGAGGCCCGCCTACACGTTCGGTGAGTAGTGTTCCTTGTGGGCGATGATGCACTTCTTGGGGCACACTTCGATGCAGTACCCGCAGATGATGCAGGAGTAGGGGTTCAGCGTCCACGACTTGGGGTCGCGGGTCACCTTGAGGGCATTTGACGGGCACCGTTTTTCACAGGCGCCACAGAAAGTGCACTTGTCGATCTCGATGTCGATGCGCCCGCGCGTTCCCTCGGGCAACTCCCGTTTTTCAAAGGGATACTTAAGGCACTCGGTGCGACTCGTAAGCTTGCGGAATATGCTGTTGATGAGGTTAACCATGGTTTTATCGCTCCGTACAGCTGATGCAGGGGTCAATACAGATGGCAATCACCGGGACATCCGCCAGCTCACAGCCCGTCAACTGGTGTAGCAGGGCGGGCAGGTTGGCGAAGGTCGGCGTCCTCACGCGGAACCGCTCCAGGTTCCGTGTTCCGTTGCCGCGGATGTAGAAATTCAACTCACCGCGCGGCTGCTCGATGCGGGCCAGCACTTCGTCGGCGGGCGGGCTGCCCCTGACCGGGACCGAGATCGGGCCCTGGGGCATCCGCTGCAGGGCTTTGCGGACCAGGTCGAGTGAGGTGTAGAGTTCCTTCACGCGCACCACGGTCCGGGCGTAGCAGTCGCCAGCCTCCTCAACCACCATCTTGAAGTCAAGATCGCCATAGGCGGCGTAGCCGGTCTCGCGGAGATCCATGCGAAGGCCGCTGGCGCGGGCCACAGGGCCCACGGCGCCGAGTTCGTGGGCTTTGTCCTTCGGGAGGACACCGACCCCGATCAGGCGCTGTTTGACGCTGTAGTCCTTGAGCAGGGAATCCGCCAATTCCGGGAGTTGCTTCTCGACGCTTTCCAGTTCCCGCAGGACGTACTCGCTCAGTTCGGGGGTGATATCGCGTTTCACGCCGCCGATGGCACAGACGCCGAGGATGACGCGGGCCCCCGTGGTCTTCTCCATGATGTTCAGGATTTGCTCGCGCACCTTCCAGAGCCGCATGAAGAGGTTTTCAAACCCGAAGGCATCGGCCAGCAGGCCGAGGATCAGCAGATGGCTGTGGATGCGGTGCGTTTCCGCCCAGATCACGCGCAGGTACTTGGCGCGGTCGGGGACCTGAACCTTCATCAGTTCCTCAATGCCCTGGCAGTAGTTCTGCGAGTGGATGAAGCTGCAAATGCCGCAAATCCGCTCCGCCAGATAGACGTCCTGGATGAAATCCTTCTTCTCGGCGATCTTTTCAAGGCCGCGATGGACATAGCCCACGGCGGGAAGCGCCTGGACGATCTTCTCGTTTTCCATGACCAGGTGGAGTTGGATGGGCTCCGGCAGGACCGGGTGCTGAGGACCAAAGGGGATGGTATTGCGACGAATCATGATTGCACCGTTCCTTCCGCGGTGGCGGGGGTCTTGTCCTGAACTTGAATGCCGATTCCGGGGACCGATTTGTTCAGCGGCGTTTTCGGGCATCCCTCGGCGATCATAAAGTGCCCCTGGAAGTCTATGGCCAGTCCGCTGACCGATACTCCGAGCAGGTCCTTCATTTCGTTTTCAACCAGGAGCGCGGCAAAGAAGATGGCCGAGATGCTGGGAAGTGCCGTGCCTTTCGGCAGGGTCACCCGCAGGTGCTTGAGCTCGTAGTTCTTGTCGAAATGGTAGAGGATGTCGTGGGATTCGCCCCGGTCGCAACACGTCATCGTCACGAACCGGTGGCCATCCTGCTTCAACTTCCACACTTCGGTGGAAATATGATCAAGGGTGATTTCTGAAACGTTATTAAGCATGAGGGGCGCCTTTCTCCTGGGTCGCGGGTGCCGCGACCGGTGTAGGGGTGCGGGTTAGTACGTTCTTGACGGCCAGTGGTGTCTGCCCGCTGTGTTTAGCCTGAAGGACTTGCGCGCCCTTGAGGATGCCGTCAATCATCGCCTCGGGACGGGCCGGGCAGCCGGGGACAAAGATGTCGACCGGAACCACCTTGTCGATGCCGCCCAGCACATTGTAGCCATCGGCGAAGATGCCGCCTGTTGAGGCGCACACCCCCATGGCCACAACCACCTTGGGCTCGGGCATCTGGTCGTATACGTTCTTCAGGACGCGCGCGTTCCGGTGGTTGACTGAGCCGGTGACCACAAGGACGTCAGCGTGCTTGGGATTCCCGACATGCAGGATGCCGAAGCGCTCGAGATCATAGAGCGGGGTCAGGCACGCGAGAAACTCAATATCGCACCCGTTGCAACTATTGCAGTTGAAGTGTACCACCCAGGGTGACTTGTTGAATTTTGGAACGGCGGTCATGATCGGCCTTTCTTACTTTGAAACCCAATAGAGCAGAAGAACATTGGTCACGGCGAGCAGCAGCGCGCCGGTCCACATGAATTTGAAAATCCACATGGAGGTTAAACGGGCGAATGCATTATCCACCACGGTCATCAGGAAGAAGCTCGCGCTGGCCAGAAGGATCCCGATCCAGATGGGCGACGCCCAGAACAGCACAATGAAGAAGAACAGGAGGGCCGTTTCATAAAAGTGGGCGATCTCCAGGATCGCCAGGTGCGGGCCGGAGTATTCGATCGTGATACCCTTCACGATTTCCTGGTGGGCGTGATGGGATGTGGCGATGTCGAAGGGGGACTTCTGGAGCTTGATGGCCAGCACGACCAGGAAGGCCACGAAGAGCAGCGGCAGCGAAATAAGCATCGGCTTCGCGGCGGTCAGGGGGGCTGAGAGCTGGAAGCTGTGGTTGTTCACCATGTAGAGGCCGATCATGATCAGAATCAGGATCGGCTCATAGGCCACCATCAGCATGATCTCTCGCTGGCTGCCGATGCGGCTGTAGGGCGACCGCACGCACATTCCGCCCAGGACAAGTGACAGGGTGGAAAAGGCGAAGACGAAAAGGAACATCAGGCTGTCCTTCCCGAACACCAGCAGCAGGAATGCCATCACCATGAAGAGGAGGTGCAGGTAGGCATAGACGATCTGCATCCAGTTGAGGAGAATGGGCTCCTTACGCAGCAGCTTGATAGTGTCGTAGATCGGCTGCAGGATGGGCGGTCCCATGCGGCCCTGGGAACGCGCCGTGATCCGGCGGTCAATGCCGGCGAGCAGCGCGCCGAAGAAGGGGGCCACGAGGATTGCCAGGACAAGCATCAGGGGGGTCTGGGGAATGTTCATATGAAAAGTACTCCAAAGAGGCTCAGGATGATCAAGGCCGACAGGGGATTGCCCCAGCCGGTAATTTTGGACTCCTCAAACAGGGGGAGATAATAGCTGGTCAGCAACGCCGTCGTCGGGCCGTCGGCGATGCTCCTGAAGGTGAAGCTGTTGTCGTCAAGATCCACGTTCTCGCCGCACAGGAAAGGCTGGCGGATCTGGGAGGGCTTGAAGAGCAACACTCCGGCAAGCAGGGCGAGCGCGATTGTCCCGAAGACCACGTACATCGGCCACCCCAGAAAGGCATAGACCGAGTCAAGGATTGAGATGTGGCCCGCACACCCCTCCACTCCGAAGGTGCTCAGGCAGATCGGCTTGATGACCGTCGCATAGATGGGCGTGGCACACACGGAGGCGGTGATTACACCCAGGCCGATCACACTCAGGACGAAAAGCATCCACGGGCTGACGGCCTCAATCTTGTACGTCTCGTGGTAGGAGGTGGTCGTGATGCGGCCCAGCCACTTGGCCCAGAAGAAGATGGTGAGCGCGCTGCCCAGCACCAGGAGAATCAGCACCACGGGGTTGTGGACCGAGGCCTCGATCGCCATCCATTTACCCACCAGCATGCCGAAGGGCGGCATCATCATCGAGACCATGCCGATCATGGCGATGTTGGTCGTGAGCGGCATTTTGAAGAGAAGCCCGCCCATGTCCTCGATATCCCGGCTGCCGATCGTCTGTTCAATAGTCCCGACGCACAGGAAGAGCAACGCCTTGGAAACTGCGTGGAAGATCAGGATGGTCACCCCTGCGGCGTAGGCCAGCGGGGTGCCGATACCCGCACAGCACACGATCAGGCCCAGGTTGGCGATGGTCGAGTAGGCCAGGACTTTCTTGCCGTTGCTCTGGCCAACCGCCAGTGCACTGGTGACGACGAACGTGAACGCCCCCGCAATGGCGATGACGGGCGCCAGCGTGGTGCCCTGCAGGGCCGGGGCCAGGCGCAGAATGAGGTAGGAACCCGCCTTGACCATGGTGCTGGAATGAAGGAGGGCCGAGACCGGGGTGGGCGCCACCATCGCTCCCAGCAACCAGCTCTGGAAGGGCAATTGGGCTGACTTGGTCATTGTGGCCATTGCCAGGAGCGCAAGGGGCAGGAGGATCGCGGGCCCCTTGGCCAGCACGACCGACAAACTTTCGGAACCGGTGGTGTGCCCGGCCAGGAATACGCCCAGCGACATGGCCAGGCCACCAAAAACGTTAAGCGTGATGGCCCGGCGGGCGCTGGCTTTTGCTTCAGCCGTCCCGTCGTGTCCAATCAGGAAGAAGGAACAGAGGGTTGTGCCTTCCCAGAAGATGGACAGCCACTTCATGTCGTCCACCAGGACCAGCCCGTTCATCAGGCCGAGGAAGGAGATCAGGATGAAAAAGAACCGGTTGGTCGATGCCGCCGTGGCGGGTGCATGGTGTTCATGCACATTCATGTAGCCTATGGCGTACAGGGCGATCAGGCTACCGATAACTGACACGATGAGCACCATGATCAGGGCGAGGGAGTCCACCACAAGCTTGGCCTCAGGGATCACTCCCTCATGGGGGGCCATCAGGAACCCTGCAACGCACAGACCTAGCTGAGCCGTGGCCATGATTCGGATGGGCCAGCTGCGGATGGAAAATCCGATGGTCATAACTATCAGAATGACAATGGGTTCGATTATATTTCCTAAGGTTGTGATGATGGCCGGAAGCCCTACATCGGGGGCCGATGAACCGCTGAAGAAGGGGAGGGCAATACCGGCGGCAATGGTAACGCCACCTGCCAGGGCTATCAGGGCATTCCGTATGTTCCCCTTGATGCCGGTTAACATCATGAGACCGAATACCAGGGGTCCTAAAACCAGCAAGGCGATCAACGCTTCTTGAGTTTGCATAACAGTCGCACTCCCTTATCTGGACAAAAAACTGCCCGCTGGTCGGATCCTTGGCAGATCGAAGCGGGACAGTAGCACGCTCAAAACATCTCTTCCTGTAAAAAACGGGGCTCAATATTTCGTTTCTCGTGAAAAATGTCAATCTGCAATTAGGGATTTTTTACTGAAAGTAGATTTTATTGGACGAATTATACCACGATGTAGTGGTGCGGGCACGTGAGACCACTACCTGTAGTCAGAAATTTTACCTGCACTGCTTTGACGTCCCGTCTTTAATCCAATACAGTATGGCATGATGAAAGTTGTTTTTCTCGCCGCCAACTGCTCCTTCTCCCACACCAGTCTGGCTGCCTGGTGTCTTCGTTCCGTTGTCAACGAGGCGGACTGGTCCTGGCAGACCGTTGAGCCCACCATTGCGGAATGCCCGGATCTGGTTATGGCGCAGGTTATGGCAGGCCGGCCCGCTGTTGTGGCGGCCACCCTGTATTTATTTAATCGTGACTATGTGCTGGGGATCCTCGGGCGGATCAGGGAATTGGCGCCGGGGTGCCTGATTGTGGTGGGTGGGCCGGAGTGCCTGGGTGATAACGCCGCCCTCGTAAGACCCCGGGGCATAGCCGATGCGGCCGTTCGGGGCGAGGGGGAGAGGGCGTTCCCTGAACTGCTGGAGCGGTGGCTCGCCGGGAAGGCTGTGGACGATATCCCCGGGGTCTGTACGGGTACGAACAACAGCCTCCGGACTCTGGCCTTGCCTGTGGAGGATCTGGATGCCCTGCCTTCATTCTATCACCGGGAACTGGCCGGATTCACCAAGCCCTTTATCCAGCTGGAAACTTCGCGGGGATGCGGGAATGGCTGCCTGTTTTGCACCAGCCGGAAAACAGTTCCCAGGTTCCGTTCCCTTGAACGCGTACGGGGGGATCTTCAACAGATCAACACGGCAGGCATCCGTGAGGTTCGGGTGGTGGACAGGACCTTTAATGAACAGGCGTCGCGTGCCATCGCCCTGACGCGCCTGTTCCGGGATGAATTCCCCGGCCTGCGCTTTCATCTGGAGATCGATCCGGCGCGCTTTGGCGAGGCGCTTGCCCGCGAGTTTGCCCTGGCGCTTCCGGGGCAGTTTCATATTGAGGCGGGAATCCAGAGTTTGAGTCAGGTGGTGTATTCCGCAATTGAACGGCAGGCAACCGTGGGGCGGACATTGGAGGGATTGGCCAGACTCTGCGGGGTGAAGACGGTTCAAGTCCATGTGGACCTGATTGCCGGTCTTCCGGGGGAAACCTTCCCGGATCTGGTTAGTGACCTGAATCAGTTGATCGGGCTTGGGCCCGCCGAGATTCAGCTGGAGCGGCTGAAACTCCTGCCGGGAACCCCGCTGGCCGATGCGCCGGAACGATGGGGGTTGGTTGCATCGCCAGATGCCCCGTATGGCATCCTCAGCACGCCATCCATGACGCCCGGGGATTTGGAGCGGTCTGACAGGCTGTCCAAGATACTGGACTGGTTCTACAATGTTGATTCGTTGCGGGACCTGATCGCGGAGGGGGTAAGAGGCTCCAGCGCATTTTTTGAAGGGTTTGAATTGTGGGCGGCCGGCAGGATGAGCTTTGGCATCTGTCCGAATCTCGAAGACCGCTTCAAGATCCTGGCTGAATATCTGGATGCGTGCGGGGGCCATGCCCGGAAGGGTGTCCTGCCTCGTCTTCACTATAAATGGTATCGCATGGGCTTCAGCGTCCGGAAAGGGCCTTGTCCCGCCACCCCGTGGAAACGGGAGATTCCCCCCGGGGCGACGTTGGTGGATGGGGAGCCAGGCGTCAGGGCAGCCCGAACGTGGCAGGTGGCGTTGGACGTGCCCCATCTCTTCTCCTATGGCACAGGAAAACACGGGGAGCGCGCCGTGGTTGCCGTATACCGGCTCGAATCCGAAGAAGGGAATTTGAACAGGAGCCGCGAAGCCCGCTAAGGCTGGTGCGCGAGTACGCCGCACCAGCAGGATTGTTTTTGGAATTCAAAAACCGGCTATTTGAGCCGCAGGCAAACAAAATGTTTTTTGCGGCCTTAGCGACTTGAGTGCAGCGGGTGTTCAAACTCAACTGCGGCCTGATCTGGCGGGAAAGCTGATACGGATTGATCTGGGGGAGCGCTTTCGGTACGGTCTGCGGCATGGACACGATTTTCATCATAGCGGCGGTTGTGGGCGCGGCCCTTGCAATTTGCTGGTACCTCGGGCGTCGCGGGGAGTCCGGCGCGGGGGCGGCGCTGCAGGCCCGGTTGGATTCCCTCGAAAAGGCATTGGAACGCAATGAGCGGCTTCTGCGTGAGGAAATGGAGCGGAACCGCACCGAGATGACGCGCCAGATCGGCACCCTGACCCAGTCCAACGAGCAGAAAATTGAACAATTGCGTCAAAGCGTTTCGGGTGGCCTCCAGCAGATTCAGGAGGACAACAGCCGCAAGCTGGACCAGATGCGCCAGACGGTGGACGAGAAACTTCAGGGAACCCTGGAACGGCGTCTTGGGGAATCCTTCCGTCTCGTCAGCGAACGTCTTGAACAGGTTCAAAAGGGGCTGGGGGAGATGCAGGAACTGGCCAGCGGGG
>CAZMSS010000114.1:0-8918 GCA_964568965.1 uncultured Verrucomicrobiota bacterium
TTATTCAATTCAGGGAGGTGGCGGATGGCCATGGACGATAAAATCAAAGCGATGAAGTTTGGTGCCCCGGACAACATTCCGGTGAACGTGGGGATTCTGCCGGCGGCATGGATGAAGTACCGCGGGCAGTTGGACGCCATTGTGAAGCGACATCCTGTCATTTTCGCCAATCCCGCCATCGACAAGAACTACGACGAGGTGGGCGGAACCTATGTCGCCGGGAGTCACACCGATGTGTGGGGGTGCGTCTGGGAAAACGTGGCGACGGGCCACGAGGCGATTGTGCGGAAGCATCCCTATCCGACGCGGGAATCGGTGCACACACTCAAACCGCCGGAGAAGGATGCCGGGATCCCGCACGGATTCATGTACCTGCGGTTGGCCGACTTGAGGGGGTTCGAGGAGATCATGATTGATTTTGCGGAGGAGCCGCCTGAACTCCAGGCTCTGATCGATATCGTGCTGAACTACAATGTGCGGCAGCTTGATATCATGCTGCGAAGCCGCAGTTCTAAGCCGGGCGGGTTTATCTGGTTTGGGGATGACCTCGGCACTCAGCACGCGCTTCCGATCAGTCCCGAAAAGTGGCGGAAATATCTCAAGCCGTGCTACAGGAAGCTTTATCAGCCGGTTCGAGCGGCCGGTCATTACGTCTATATGCACACGGACGGTCACATTTACGAGATTATCCCGGACCTGATTGAATGTGGCGTGGACGTGGTGAATCCGCAGGTACGCGCCAACGGGCTGGATAATCTTGCCAGGGTGTGCAAGGGGAAGGTCTGTGTCGACCTGGACCTGGACCGCCAGATGTTTCCGTTCTGCACTCCGGGGGATATCGACCGCCATGTGCGCGAAGCTGTTGAGACGCTGGGCAGCCCGGAGGGCGGGTTATGGTTGAATGCCGAGATTGATGACGGCGTACCTCTGGAAAATGTCGAGGCAATTTGTTCGGCGCTTGAGAAGTACCGCGGGTTTTACAGTCGCTGAAGGGCGAAGCCTGCCTGATTTCAGGGCAGACGCATCTTAAGTCCCCGGGAATCGAAGAATTTGAACACCCGCTGGGAGTACCCAGCTCAAGTCGCGAAGGTCGCAAAGGGGGATAGGGATGCTGATCCGGTGTGAAAGGTTGCGGTAATTTTCCAATCGCGAGTACCCGATTATAAAATTACCGCAACACCGCCTTCTTGAAGAGGGGGGCCTGATTTCGTTTGGGGCTGGCAAAACGGGGGGGAGCCACTATAGTTGCGCCAAATGGATCACGAACGCGACAACACGGTGGCGGATTTCAGCCACTTGACGCCGGACACCGTCATTAATGCGGTAGAAGAGGTGCTGGGGGTCCGGTGCAGCAACCTGTGCCGGCCACTCAACAGTTATATCAACCGGGTGTATGAAGTGGGCCTGGATGCAGCGGGTTCGGCGGGCTCACCGCAGGGCGGATTCGGCGGGCTCACCGCAGGCGGTCAGGTGATTGCCAAATTTTATCGTCCCGGACGTTGGAGCCGTGATGCACTGCAGGACGAGTTGGACTTTCTTAGCGAATTGAGCGCGGCCGAGGTTCCGGTCGTACCGCCGTTACCGGGGCCCGATGGGACGTTGCTCCACCAGTTGGGCGGCACCTGGTTCGCGGTTTTCCCGAAGAAGGGGGGGCGTCCACTGGATGAGCCCACACCGGAGGACTGGACTCAACTTGGCCGGCTGATTGCTCGCATGCATGTTGTTGGAGCCCAGCGGGTTCCACGCGACCGGGTGCATCTTCATCCGCGGCAGGTTACCCTGGCCCATCTTGACTATATCCTCAGATCCGGCACGGTGGCGGGGCAATGCCGCGATGTTTATGAGGATACTGTTCTTGGCCTTGTGGAGCAGATTGAGCCCCTGTTCGAGGGGGTTGACTCGTTCCGGCTGCATGGGGACTGTCACCGCGGCAATATCCTTTTCAGGCCCGGTGAGGGCTATCATTTGCTGGATTTCGATGACATGGCGGTGGGGCCGGCCGTGCACGATTTGTGGATGATCCTTCCCGACCGCCTGCCCCGTGCCCGTCCCGAGTTGGATTTACTGCTGGACGGATATGAGACGTTTCTGGCATTCCCGTATGACACGTTGCGGCTGATTGAGCCGTTACGGGCGATGCATTTCATTCATTTTACGGCGTGGTGTGCCCGGCAGAAGGCTGATGGCGGGTTCGCGCGGTTATCGCCGGGATGGGGCAGCCAGGAGTTCTGGCGGCAGGAAATTGCGGCCTTGGAAAAGCAACGGCAGGAAATTGAGACAAGCGGGGAGGCGTTCCATGCTTTCTGAAAAGAATACGGTGCTGGTGGTGATTGATGTGCAGGAAAAACTGTCGAAAGTCATCCATAATAGTGAAATGTTGTCAGTGAACCTGCAGAAGGTGATTCGAGGAGTCCAGATTCTTGGCATTCCCGTTCTTTGCCTGGAACAGAATCCCTCCCGGATGGGGGGGACAATTCCGGAAGTGAAATCCCTTCTGGAGGGCCAGTTGCCCATACCCAAGATGAGCTTCAGTTGTTATGGCGATCCCCTGTTTATTGAAAACCTCGAGGGGATTGGCCGTCGCCAGGTCCTTCTCGCCGGCATTGAAACGCATGTGTGCGTCTACCAGACTGCCGCCGACTGCCTGCAACGGGGCTATGAGGTGAGCGTGGTGGCTGATGCCGTGTCGTCGCGGCGGCAGGATGACAAGGAAATCGCCCTGACCCGGATGCAGGCTGATGGCGCAAAGCTGACGTGTGTCGAAATGGTCCTTTTTGAACTCCTGCGCACCGCTGAGCATCCCGCATTCAAGGAGATGCTGAAGATTGTGCGGTAGGAAAGGGTGCGCAAGGGACGCGGGGCTCGCGGGGGGAGCCTGAATATTCATTGTTTCACAATAATTCTGCACCTCCATTCGTTATTACAAGGGAGTGTTTTTTTTCTTCCAGGGAGGGATTCGGGATTATGACGGGACTATCACGGGTGGGTTTTGGTGTGGCAGCGGTTTTGGTGGTGATTTCGGGTTCCTTTGCTGTTCATTACCGTCAGCAGAGCGAGTACTACCGTCACCAATTGGAGGGAGCCCTGGCTGATACCGAGCTGGATGTGCCCCGGCAGGAGCCGGTAAAACCCGCAGCCACGAAGGTTGTTTATGTTAATACGCCGGCCGCAGCCGCTCCTGATGCGACTGCGTTTCAGGGGCGTATCAGTGAGCTTGAACGTCAACTTGCCGGGAAAGAGATGCTGATCGCATCCTTGCGCCAGTCTCAGTCCGGCCGGACTCCTGAGACTGTAGCGAAGGCACCTCAGTCGACGTTTTCCCTTCCGTCGAGAACCAATGAGATGGCTCGTCGTGCGGACTTTGAGAAGCGCCGGGAGGAGTTTCAGCAGAAAGTTCAGAACTCCTTTGCGCGGAAGGCGGCCTTCCTGCTCGAACGTGATACCTCGAAACTATCAGAGGAAGACAAGCAACAATATGAGCACATGGTGGGGTTGCTGGATGAGACGTGGAAATTGGCGGCGCAAATGCAGGCGAATCTGCCCCCGGATCAGCGCCATCAAGTCATGCATACCGTGCGCGATAACGTCACTGCCCTGGATCCCTTGCTGTCTTCGGAACGGAGCCGTGAGTTTCACGACCTGGGAGTCAGCCTGGGGTACAATGAAGCCGAGGCTGCCCAGTTTGTTTCCTATCTCACCGATGTCATTGATGTGACGTCGGTCAATACGCTCTTTCCCCAGTTCCGCGGACGTAATGGCCCAAGGGGAGGCGGTGGGGCTGGTGGCGCAGGACCGGGCAGTAATCCCGCCCAGACGGCGAAATAGAGGCCGGATCCATTGGAAAAACCACCCGAAAGGGGGGGGCATTCTATTGCCATTGTGGATTATCCTATCAAGGAAGAAGTAAGTGTATCCACGGGCGTGACATCGGGCGCTATCGACCGTGACGCTTCATGTTTGAAATATGACTGAGCGAATACGTTTAATACTTTGGCAGGGAGTAGTCGTGATGTACGGCTGGCATAAACGGACAATACAGTTATTGGTTGTGATGGCCGTGGGGGCGGGCACGATATCAGCCGCCAGGGCTGACTGGTTCGGCGCAAAGCGCGAACTCATTCCTTATTATTCACCTTGTGATGTGGTGGCATCGGGAGACGGGCGTGACGTGTTTGTGGCTGAATATGCCGCCAACCAGGTGGCGCGGTTTGAGCTTGCCTCCGGTACTCTGAAAAAAGTGATTTCGACGGAGCTTCCTCCGTCCGGGTTGGCCCTCGATGCCAAGAGAGGCATTCTCTTCGTCACATTGGAAGCGGCAGAAGGACAGGTGGCCATCTTTGATGCCAGAACGGGATCCTGTAAGGCATTGATCCCCGTAGGGCACACCCCCATGGCACCCGCAGTCAGCCCGGATGGGCGGATTTTAGCCGTTTGCAACCGGTTTAATAATAATGTCAGCTTGATTGACGTTTCATCCCGGAAGGAACTGGGCCGGGTCGGTGTTCCCCGGGAACCCGTGGCGGCGGTTTTTACCCCCGATGGCCGGTATCTTGTGGTGGCCAATCACCTTCCGGCCATGCCCGCCAATGGCGATTACCTGGCTGCGGCAGTCTCACTTGTTGATCCTGTCTCCCGGGTGGTGGTTACCAATCTGATGCTTCCCAACGGGTCAACAGGCCTTCGCGGGCTTTGCGTGTCGCCGGATGGACGTTACGCCTACGTGACCCACACTCTCGGCCGGTATCAGTTGCCGACGACCCAGCTCGAGCGTGGGTGGATGAACACCAGCGCCATCAGTATCGTGGATCTGCAAGCCTCGAAACTCCTTGTCTCCGTTTTGCTGGATGATGTTGACCTTGGCGCCGCCAATCCCTGGGGGGTGGCCTGCACCGCCGACGGAAAGACGCTTTGCGTCGCCCATGCGGGCTCGCACGAAGTCAGCATCATTGACCGGCTCGCATTGCATGACCGGCTTGACCGGCTTGGCAAGGGCGAAAAAGTGGGGGTGTCGCTTTCATTGGAGGAAGTCCTGAATGATCTGAGCTTTCTGGTCGGGATCCGGCAGCGCGTCAGGTTGACGGGGAACGGCCCGCGCGGGTTATGCGTGGCCGGTGACCAGGTTGTCGCTGGACTTTACTTTAGTGATGACCTCGCGGTGGTTCCGCTGAAGGCTGAGACTATGGTGGTCAGGTCTGTGTCGTTGGGGACCAAGGTGCCCCTTTCCATAGAGCGCAAGGGGGAGATGTATTTCAACGATGCGCAGTTCTGTTTTCAGGAATGGCAGAGTTGCGCGAGTTGCCATCCTGATGGGCGTGCGGATGCCTTGAACTGGGACCTGCTTAACGATGGGATCGGAAATCCCAAGAATACCAAGTCTATGCTGTTGTGTTTTCAAACCCCTCCGTCGATGAGCCTTGGGATACGGGCCAATGCCGCCGCGGGAGTTCGGGCGGGTCTTAAATTCATTCAATTCTCCGTGCGCCCGGAGGAGGAGGCCCTGGCGATTGATGCGTATTTAACGAAAATGAAGCCGGTTCCCAGTCCGTATCTGGCCCAAGGCAGTCTAAGCAAGGCTGCGCAGCGGGGCAAAAAGGTCTTTGAGTCCGCAGGGTGCGTTGCCTGTCATGCGGCTCCCCTCTACACGGACCTTCAGAGTTATGACATCGGTCTGGGGGAGGGGATGGACAAGGGGAAATCATTTGATGTGCCCTCCCTCGTCGAATGCTGGCGTGCGGCGCCATATTTCTATGACGGGCGTGCGTTGACGATGAAAGAAGCACTGACAAAATTCAATATAAACGACAAACACGGTCAAACTAGTAAACTGTCTGCCCGGGAAGTCGATGATTTGGTTGAATTTGTGTTGTCGCTATGATGGGGAAGGGGAAAACCATGATCGTGCCAGGAAAGGGAGTCGAGCAATTTCTGCGCCGGATCACCTATACTGGTGGCGTTACGGAATCCCTGCTGGGTGTGCAGCGTGTCGGGGATGACCCGATGGCAATTTTCAACGGATTTCCCCGGGATGCCAGTGAAGTGGCGGCCCAGTGGGTGTTCGGGGGGTGTCAGTTTCATGATGCGGCACAGGCGGCCATGGGCCAGACATGCTGGCCGATGATGTGGCTGCAGGGGGATCCCTGTAACGGCAAACATCTAGCCGGTCTACAGGCGGTACTGTTGAAAGGGGTGCCGATCCGGCATCTGGAGTTGGATGGCTCCGTGGTGGGATCAATCTGGTCGGACGCAGATGCTGATTATTGCTGGCTGGCGGGTATCATGCCCGGCGATCTCTCTGCGTCCAGGGGGGGGCAAACCCAGCAGGTCTTCGAGAGGATGGAGACGGTCCTGAAGCAGGCTGGCATGGGTTTTCTTGACGTGGTGAGAACCTGGCTGTACTTGGACCATCTTCTTGACTGGTATGGCGAATTCAATACCGTCCGAACGCGTTTTTTCGAGGAGCGGGGTGTCTTTGAAAACCGGGTGCCCGCGAGTACGGGCATCGGCGCCCGGAATCCCTATGGCGCGGCGATTGTGGCGGGTGCTCTGGCTGTTCGCCCGAAACATAAAGGGGTCAAAATCACGGTTGTCCCTTCGCCGCTTCAATGCTCCGCGCTGGAATACAGGAGTTCATTCAGCCGGGCAATGGAATTGGAGTTTCCCGGCCGTCGCGAGTTGATTATCTCCGGCACCGCGAGCATTGCCCCGGGAGGCGAGTCGGTTCATCGGGGCGATACGGCGGCGCAAATTGACCTGACCATGAAGGTTGTCGGGGCTATCCTTGAATCTAGCGGGATGACATGGCGTGACACGACACGGGCCATCGGCTATTTCCAGGATATGAGGGAAGCCCCGCTTTTGGCAGCGTATTGCCGGGTGCATGGTATTCAGGATTTCCCCGTGATTAACGCCCACGCCACCGTCTGCCGCGATGACCTTCTCTTTGAGATCGAGCTGGATGCCGCGGTTTCCTGCGGCGCCTGACCTGCGGTTCGGAGCGTTCGAGCGTTCCTGCCGGACTTGTAGCCGGCTCCGCTCCGGGTCGGGCTTGTGTTTTTGGCACCTGATAGTGTATAAGCTCCGGCCATGATTGAAGCGTTAAGTTCCTCTTTCGCAGCCCTGATCACCATGGACGGGCTTCTGGCGTTGTTGAATGTGATCCTGATCGACATCGTCTTGAGTGGCGACAATGCGATTGTCATTGGAATGGCCACGAAGGATTTGAGGGGGAAGGAACGGAAACGCGCCATTGTCACCGGGATTGTCCTGGCAACGGTATTTCGAATCATCTTTGCGTCAACCGTTGTGTATCTGCTTCGCGTGGTCGGGATCAAGTTTGCCGGTGGCCTCCTGTTGCTTTACGTGGTGTGGAAGTTCTATCGGGAATTGAGGCGTGATGGGACCTCCGGGGATGAAGCAGGGGAAGCCGGAAACCATGAGGCCCGGACTCTGAAGAGCGCAGTGTGGTTGATTCTGGTGGCGGATGTGTCGATGAGCCTGGATAACGTTTTGGCGGTTTCAGGTGCGTCGCATGAAAACATTCTCGTGCTGGGCATTGGCCTTGTCGTGTCCATCATCCTGATGGCCATTGCCTCAAACTACATCGCCTCCAAGCTTGAGAAATATCCGCAGGTTCAGTGGGCTGGACTGCTGGTGATACTCTTTGTGGCCATTGAGATGATGTTAACCGGGACGCATGAGCTTGAGAAGATGGTGTTTCACTTCAATGTGCTTCCCTTTGTGATGTTTGTCCTGGCGCTGGGCGGGTTTGCCCTTCATTACCGGTATATCAAGCCGGCCGCTGAAGACCGGTTGGCGGCCTGGTTTGCGGCGAACTGGCGGAGCCTGGTTATCGCGAATCTGGTTGTGCTGCTGGCCCTGATCTTTTTCGGGGGAGCCATCCACTCCTTCTTCCAGAGCCATCCTGCCATCCTCTATTTCGCCTGTTCCCTGATCCTCTTCGTGGTCATTGAGGTTGTCGCCACCATACGTCACAGCAGCTCCCGGAAGTCCTAGCTGTTATTGGGCAAGGTGTTATTTCGGCTGTGTTCCCGGTAGCTTGTGGAGAACCTCCCTGACCAGGCGGAGCGCCTCCTCCTGGCTGAGCGAATCCTTGAAAGCGGGCATGGCCAGCCCGAAAAACTTGCCTTTGAGGATGACCTTGGCCATGGCGGCGTCATTGGAGTCCTTTTGCCACTTGGGGTCGGTGAAATCCGCGCCGCGAAGGGACTTTCCGGCGGCATCCCGCGCGTTTCCCGTCGCCCCGTGGCAGCGTGCGCAATTTTGCTGGTAATAAGTGCCGAGGTCTTTCGGTGCGGGGATATCATCCCCTGCAAGTCCCCATGTTGCGGTAGCCAGAAGCACCACTCCACCGACTGTCAGGGCTCCAGCTCTTTCCCTCATGCCCTTAACGACATCACGTATTGTTGGATTTTTCATGCTTGGATTTTCGATCAACCCTTCTCCTGCGTCAATCCAAAACCGACATCCAAAACCGTTGATAAGTACCCTTCGCCTGGGCAGACGCATCTAAATCGCAAGTGGATTTTAACACCCGCTTCGCTCAAGTCGCAAAGTTCGCAAAGGTCAAATGTGGCGTTTATTTCGCTGCCACGAGTACATGGCATCAAAATAAACGCCACGGTTTGCTTAAAGGAAAATATTCCTTCTTGCCCCTGACGGAAAGTTGGTGCGGGATTTATATTTCAGGTACTCCGGAAATACAAATCCCGCACCATTTACACAGGATCAGCCTCTCTCCTTAGCGTTCTTTGCGACTTGAGCGCAGCGGGTGTTGACATTCCTCGGATTTTGTAGGCATTTAGATGCGCCTGCCATGGCCTTTAGCACCCTTTATAAGTGAACGAGGAGGCCTTTTCGGACCATCATGACGGCGATAGCGGCCAGGAAGAGACTGGCGA
>CAZMSS010000115.1:0-4932 GCA_964568965.1 uncultured Verrucomicrobiota bacterium
ACACCTCTCTATTCGTCGGCAGCGTCAGATGTGTATAAGAGACAGCGTCACGCCTTCCAGCCACGCCCCGGCGAGAACCATCACCTCGCTGACAAATCCCGCAAATCCGGGGAGTCCCGCAGCCGCCAACGCCGCCAGCACCGTGCAGCCGCCGAGGAACGGGGCCCGGCTCGCCAGACCGCTGAACCGCGCCACTTCGCGCGTGCCGGCCTGTTCCTCAAGCGAACCGGCCAGCGCGAAGAGCAGCGCCACCGACACCGCCCCGGCAAACATCATCAGCACCACACCACCCTGCCCCACGGGATTCATGGCGGCAATGCCCAGTAGAATATACCCCGCATGACTGATCGCGCCATAACTGATCAAGAACTTCCAGTCGCGCTGGCGCAAGGCGATCCACCCGCCGTACAGGATGTTCACTATCGCCAGTACCGCCAGATACGGAACAGCCCATCGCGCCCCCTCGGGCAGCAACGGCACCGCGAACCGCAGAAGCCCGTACACCCCCAGCTGCTTCAGCACCCCCGCGCTGAGCATGCTGACCGGTGTCGGGGCGGCCGCATAGGCCGGCGGTGCCCAGACATGCAGTGGCCAGACGGAGAGCAGCACGCCAAACCCGGCCAGCAAGATCACGAACAGCGTCTTCTGCAGGGCCGCCGGAATCGGGTTCAACTGCAACGCCTGCTTCAGCGCGACGAGGTCAAAGGTCCCGCCGTGGGAAGCGAGGACAAGGAATCCCAGCAGTGTCGCAACAGCCCCCGCCGCAACAAACACCGTCATCTGCAGGGCCGCCCGATGGGTCTCCTCCCCTGCCTGGCGGCCCCAGCCCGCGATCAGGAGGTAGGAACACAGCACCTCGAACTCGGCAAAGAAATAGAAGAAGAACAGGTTGGTGGTAACGAACGCCCCGAACGCCCCGCCCACCAGCGCCAGGTACAAGGCATGGAATTCCCGTTCCCGGGCTTTCACTCCGCCGCTGACGAGCGCCCCCGCGAATGCCACCAGCGCCGTGAGCAAAACGGCCACCAGCGACATGCCATCCAGGCCGACAGAGAAGGAGATCCCGAACTCAGACAGCCAGGGAATCGAACTGCAGAACTGCGCCCCCCCAGCCGTACGGTCGAAAGCGGCGAACAGCGCAAGGGCCAGAAGCAGCGTCAGCCCCGTGCCCGCCACGGACAGGCTTCGGGCAAATCGTTCCGGCACCGCAAACAGCAACACCGCCGTTGCCAACGGCAGCAGAATTGTCATGAACAGGAGCGTATTCATAATCGCAACCACCAGACCAGGAGCGCCACCACACCGGCTCCCGACGCGAGAATGTAAAGCCGGAGATCGCCCGCCTGGATCAGCCGCACCATCCCGCCGAGCACCCACGCCGTCCCGGCAATTCCACCGACGGCCACGCCGCGCACGATCCAGCGATCGAAGGTTTCACACACCAGGGCGATCGTGCCCTGCACCGAATCCACCAGCCAGCCGTACATCTCGTCGAAATAGAACTTGTTCTCCATCCAGCGGTAGCCGGGGCCGAGCAGCCTCCGCAGCACCGCATCGTCCGCCGGGGCTTTCCCGTACACCCGCCATGCCAGCAGAAACCCGACCACGGGCACCGCGAGAAAACCCGCCATGATGGTGTCCCGGGGCGCCGCCGACTGAAGGCCCGGATTCAGGAAATGCGGGACCACCGCATGCCAGCCGCCCGCCACGGAAAGGACCGCCAGCAGCACGAGCGGCAGGGTAATGACTGCCGGGGATTCGCCGGCCTGCTCATGAATCTTCCGGTCGCGGGCCTCGCCAAGGAAGACGACCCATAGCACGCGCCCCATGTAGAACGCGGTCAGGAAGGCCGTCACCAATCCGATCACCAGCAGGCCACGACTGTGTTCCAGGGCCAGCAGGAGAATCTCGTCCTTGCTGTAGAACCCGCTGAAGGGCCAGATGCCGGCAAGGGCAAGGGTGCCGATCAGGAAGGCAACGAAGGTCAGGGGCATCCGCTTCCACAGGCCGCCCATCCTCCAGATTCCCTGTTCGTGATGAAGGGCCAGGATCACGCTGCCGGCCGCCAGGAAGAGAAGCGCCTTGAAAAACGCGTGGGTGGTCAGGTGAAACATCGCCTCTGTCGCACCGCCAAGGCCGACCGCCAGCATCATGTAGCCGAGCTGGGAAACGGTCGAGTAGGCCAGCACCCGCTTGATATCCGTCTGGGTCACGGCAATGAGGGCGGCCATCAGCGCCGTCAGGCCGCCGGTCCAGGCGATAACCGTCATCACCGCCGGGCTTGCCGCCATGAGCCACGCCACACGGCACACCATATAGACACCGGCGGCAACCATCGTGGCAGCATGGATCAGCGCGCTGACCGGCGTCGGGCCTTCCATGGCGTCGGGCAGCCAGACATGCAGCGGCAGCTGTGCGCTCTTGCCTGCGGCGCCGCAGAAGATCAGGCCGGCCGCCGCCGCCAGGATAACCGGACTGAGGCCCAGCCCCTGCCATGTCCCCGCCAGCGCCGTAAACTCAAACGTCCCGGCGCAGGACCAGACCGTCAGGATCCCGAGGATCATGCCGGCATCGCCCACCCGGTTTACGATAAACGCCTTCGCCCCCGCCGCGGCGGCTGCCGGGCGCTCAAACCAGAACCCGATCAGCAGGGTGGAGGACACCCCTACCAGTTCCCAGAAGATGAACATCTGGATGAAGTTCGGCGCCAGCACGATTCCGAGCATCGAGAAGGTGAAGAACGACATAAGGGCGAAGTAGCGCGGGATCCCGGAATCACCCCGCATGTAGCCGACCGAGTAAACCTGGATGGCGGTACCCACGCCGGTCACCACCAGCAGCATCAGCACGCTCAGGCGGTCCACCACGGCACCCCACTCCACGACCAGCGGCCCGGCAGCCAGCCAGACATGCGGGGAGATGCTCACGGCCGCCCCGCCCGTGACCGCGAGGAAGAGCTTCAGCGAAGCCATAAAGCTGAGCCCCACGGCCCCGATGGAAAGCGCGGCGCTCGCCATCGGCCGGCGCCGGGCGAACAGCAGGATTCCCACCGCCGCCAGCAGCGGGCCAAACAGCAGGATCCACGTCAATTGTTCATGACTCGGCATGCTCAGCCTTTCAACGTCCTGTAGTCATCCACATTCACCGAGTGGCGGTTCCGGAACAGCGCCACCACAATCGCCAGCCCGACGGCCGCCTCGGCCGCTGCAATGGCGATCACAAAAAGCGTCAGCACCTGCCCCTCGGCACCCCGGCCGAACCGGGAGAAGGCCACCAGTGCCAGGTTGGCCGCATTGAGGTTCATCTCCAACCCCATCAGGATCAGCAGCACATCGCGCCGCACCAGGATGCAGGCGAGGCCCAGTCCGAAGAGGATGGCGCTCACGGCCAGGTAATGGTTCAGTCCGATGATCATGGGCGCTCCTCCCGGCGGGTCAGCACGACCACCCCGATGGTGGCGGCCAGCAGCAAAATGGCGGTGATCTCCACGGGCAGCAGGGCGCGGGTAAACAGCGGGGTCACCACGGCGGCAAGGTCGCCGCGGAACAGCGTCGCGGGCGGGGTGTCGGGCCAGGTTGTGCGACGCAGCGTCGCCCACACCGAGAGCCCGAATGCCAGCCCCACCAGCGCCCCCCCCGCCAGCATGGGCAGGTTTCCGGCCCACCAGCGGCTCGGCCTGCGCAGGTCCAGCAGCATGATCACGAACAGGAACAGCACCATGATCGCCCCCGCATAGACCAGCACCTGGAGGATGGCGAGGAAAAACGCCTGGAGCAGGATGTACAGCCCGGCGGTAAAGACAAAGACCAGCACCAGGTACAGGGCGCTGACCACGGCATTGGGACTGAGGACAACCATCAGGCCGCTCAGCACCAGCGCCAGGCTGAAGAATATGAATAATGTGTCGACTACACTCACATGTCAATTTCCAGGGGTTTCAGGCTATAGGTTCTTCCGGGATTTCCGTGTGTGTTCATACGGGGCACATTCGCAGATGCCCTCCGTTCACCCGATGAAGTTGGTCGATTAAGGGTATCCGAGCAAGTGGAGCGATTAAGAATGCGATGAAGTGTACGAGAAAGTGTGTCAGGCATGTGTCACCACCTTGGAGAGAGCTGTGAGCATAGAGGCGATCCGGCGGAGCAACTCGCGTCCCGATTCAACCAGCGCCTCTTCAGCTACGCCATTGGCTGAGGCAAGATCGATAAGCGACGCCGACTGGATGGTAGCCTTGTAGGCCGTTTCGCAGAACACTACCTTATCTCCGCTGAAACGGCCATTCCCCTCGGCGATATTAAGCACGATCGAGGTTGTCGATTTGTCGAGTTTTGACCGCAAATCGGCGCTGCAGGAAGCCACAGGCCAAAACATCTCAAGCCAGGCGACAACCTGAAGGGCAACTCGATAGACATCCAGGTCTTCATGATCGAACAGTTTCCCCTTACCCGTCCGGTAGCCCTCATGGTCTTCACGAACCCTACCGGCAGCCGTCTTGCGCATCGCGATGAGCATGCAGACAATCTCGGCCAAAAGGCTCTTGCCAGGGAAGACGTCATCGTCGCTAAGCAGATGTTTGGAGACCAGCACATCCAGACAGGCCGCGCATTCCAGCGCTGAACCGTTGGCATGCCCCAGGTACACCATTCGTTCGCTCGCAGACCAAGTGCTACTGGCGTGAGCAATGTTGAGCAGAATGCTCTCAGCACCACGATCCAAATGATCGCATGCCGCCACTCGCCGAACCAGCCTCTCAAGCAACGAGCCCCGGAGGGCCGCGAACTGCATGCCCTTCTGGTATACGATCAATTTCTCATGCCCAAATGGCTCAGTCATTCTCCCCACCCTTACTCGTTCGCTTACTTCCACCCTTACTCGCCACTCTTACTCGGATACCCTTACTCGCCCCATCTTACTCGGATACCCTTACTCGCC
>CAZMSS010000115.1:5032-8843 GCA_964568965.1 uncultured Verrucomicrobiota bacterium
ACTCTTACTCGGATACCCTTACTCGCCCCATCTTACTCGGATACCCTTACTCGCCCCATCTTACTCGGATACCCTTACTCGCCGCTCTTACTCGGATACCCTTACACAAATTCACCTTCTCAAACCACAAGATATAGGCTGCAAAAAAATCCCGGAATCTTTCTATTTCTTCTTCCATTTGCAGATCCGGTCGGCATGTATGCCGCCCATCTCCAGCAGCTTCTCCTTGTGCAGCTTCATCTGCTCCCGTGAATACGAGGCCATGGCGTAATCCTTCTTCAGGAAAATCGCCTCCTCGGGGCACGCCTCCTCGCACAGGCCGCAATAAATGCAACGCCCCATGTCGATGATGAAATCCTGCGGCTCCTTTTCCACCTTGGCGTCGGGGCCGGACTCCGCCCGGAAACCGGGCACGACCGTGATCGCCTTGGGCGGGCACACGAACTCGCACAGCTGGCAGGCCACGCACTTGACCCGCTGATCCGGATCACGCACCAGCACAGGCACACCGCGGTACCGCTCCGGCAATGGCGGGGTCTCCTCCGGGTACTGCCGGGTGAAGCGCTTCCGGGGGATGTGCTTCAGGGTGATCCAAAGCCCCTTAAGGATCTGCGGCATGTAGATCCGGTCCCAGAAAGTGAGTTTTGGACGTTCCACGATCATAGGTTTGCCCTGCAGGCCATGATAATGGCCACCACCACGATATTCACCAGCGCCATCGGAAGAAACACCTTCCAGCCCAGCGCCATCAGCTGGTCGTACCTGAAGCGCGGCACCGTCCAGCGCACCCAGATGAACAGAAACAGCATCGCGCACACCTTGGCCACAAAAAACGCCACGTGGGTCAGGCCGACCCAGATCACCGTCGCGGGGGCATTGAAAGGCGCGAAGGGCAGCGACCAGCCGCCCAGGAACAGCGTTGTCACCAGGGCCGAGGCCACCAGCATATTCGCGTATTCACCCAGGAAAAAGAGCCCGAATTTCAGGGAGCTGTACTCGATGTTGTATCCGCTCACCAGTTCCTGCTCCGCCTCCGGCAGATCAAACGGGGTCCGGTTGCATTCCGCAAACATGCTGGTGATGAAGATGAAACACGCCAGGGGCTGGTACAGCACCAGCCAGCCATGCTGGGTCTGGTACCCCACGATCGCGCTGAGGTTCAGGCTGCCGGTCTGCATGAACAGCGGCACCAGGCTCAGGCCCAGGCACACTTCATAGGAGATCATCTGCGCGGCCGAGCGCAGCCCGCCCAGGAAGGGATACTTGGAATTGCTCGCCCACCCCGCCAGGGCGATGCCATAGACGCTGAACGAGGCGAGCGCCAGGGCAAAGAGCATCCCGGCATTCATATCCGACAACACGCACGTCATGGGCCCGATCGTGCTGCCCCAGGGGATGACGGCCAGGATCATGAGCGACGGCATGAACACCAGGGCTGGCGCCAGCGTGAACACGACCTTGTGGACATGATTCGGCAGCATGTCTTCCTTCAGGAGCAGTTTCAGGGCGTCGGCAATCGGCTGCAGAAGTCCCTGGAACCCGACCCGGTTCGGGCCCACCCGATCCTGGATCCAGGCGCAGATACGGCGTTCCGCCAGTACCGTGTAGGGCACGATCGAAAGCACCAAGCCGAAGATCACCACGATCTTCACCAGGATGAATATCCATTCCAGGATGACGGGATCAGTCCACATGAAGCTGCACCCCCTGCGAGCCGATGGCTTCCCACGTCACGCCCCATAATGGCGCCAGCACATGCGCCATATCCCGGTAAATCGCCTCGACGGTGTCCCCGACGGGTTCGCCAAGATCAGACAACAGTCCCGCCAGAATGCGCGATTCCGGCCGGGCATTCCCGGGCGACGCCACCGCCGGGTTGATCCGCTGGATCCGCCCCATCCCGTTGATGAACGTTCCGGTCTTTTCGGCGAACGAGGCCCCCGGCAGGACAAAATGAGCGGATTCCGTCACGGCATTGGGGAGCATGTCCAGCGCCACAAGCAGCTCCAGCTTGCCCAGCAGGTCCACACCGATTCCCGCCGCGGTGATATCCTCACCCATGACGACCAATGCCCGGATGCGTCCTTCCCGGATCCCCAGCGCGATGTCCTGCAGGCGGCTGCCGGGAGGAACCGCCGCCACGCCCGTCATGAGCGCACCCGCCGTATTGGGGCTCCGGTCGGCCCGCAGCAGCAACGCATCGGCCGGCCCTTCATGCGGCACCACATCGATGAGCGTCACGCCCAGCCCGCCGGCAAGTTGACGGAACAGGAAGAGGTCCTCCGTGGTCGCCCGGGCGGAACCGATGAACGCGATCCGATCCCCTCCCCCGTCACGCAAAGCCGCCAGACGGCTCGCGACCTGTCCTGTCACTTCAGCCCATGACAACGTCTGAACCGATCCCGCCCGTCGCGCCAAGGGGTCCCTCAGACGGAGCGGATCGTTTACAAGGCGATAGTTCAACCGGCCCTCGTCGCACATCCAGCGCCGGTTCACGGACTCGTTGTCGCGCGGCGTCAGGCGGTATACGGTATCCTCCCGCGACCCGATGACCATGTTGCAGCCCTGTGAGCAGTGCGGGCAGATGCTGCGCGTCTGCCGGAGGAACCACACCCGTTGCTGGAACCGGAAATCCACCGAGGTCAGCGCCCCGACAGGACACAAGTCCACAATGTTCAAGTCGTAGTTCGAGGACGGCTCGCGCCCCGGGTAGCAGGTGAGCGTGGAACGGCTGCCGCGCCCGGTGAACCCGAGGCAGTCCTGCCCGGCCACATCGCGCATGAAGCGGACACACCGTGAACACAGGATGCAGCGCTCATCATCGAGCATGATCTTGGGCCCCAGCGGCGTCCGTTTGGGTTTCTTTTCCTTGTCCTCGACAAAACGGCTCTCCGCCCGGCCGTAATCCAACGCCAGTTCCTGCAGCCGGCATTCCCCCGCCTGGTCGCAGATCGGGCAGTCGAGCGGGTGATTGATCAGGAGAAATTCCATGACCCCGCGGCGCGCCTCGATAATTCTCGGGCTGTGGGTCACGACTTCCATGCCCTCAACCACCGTGGTGTTGCAGGCGATGGTCAACTTGGGATTCCACTCGAGAACGGGAGTCCCGGTCGGCCCGGTCCGGAGTGTCGCCACCTCGACCACGCACATGCGGCAGTTCCCGGCAATGCATAGCTCAGGGTGATAACAGAAATGCGGGATCTCCACGCCGATGAGCTTGGCCGCCTCGATCAGGTTGATTCCCGCCGGAGCCTCAACCGGCTTTCCGTTGATGGTTAATTTGACCAGGGGCTCGCTCATGTCCGCCCTCCCGCCGCCGCCCGCTCGAAATCGGCCCGGCAATGGCGCAGGAAGGCCTTGATCGGCCAGGCCGCCGCTTCGCCGAGGGCACAGATCGTGGTACCGTCGATATGATTGGCCACATCCATCAGCAGGTCCACATCCTCCGGGCGCCCCTGCCCCTGATGGAGGCGGTGCAGGATCTTCTCCATCCACAGGGTCCCCTCGCGGCAGGGCGTACACTGCCCGCAGGATTCATGGGCGTAGAACCGGGCGACACTGAGGGCGCGCCCGACGATGTCATCCCCCTCGTCGAGGACAATCACCCCGCCGGACCCGGCCAGGGAGCCTGCTGCCTGGATCGCATCGAAGTCCAGGGTCACATCCAGCTTGTCGGCGGGCAGCATGGGCATCGAGCTGCCGCCGGGGATGATGGCCTTGACGGGGAGCCCCCGGTTCGTGCCGCCGCCCAGGTCATCGATCAACTGGCGCAGGGTGACTTTCCCCATTTCGATCTCATAGCAGCCGGGGC
>CAZMSS010000116.1:0-8671 GCA_964568965.1 uncultured Verrucomicrobiota bacterium
CTGATTTGGGAAATGAGGGAAATCCGGAGGGGGACCCTTCGACTGGGCGCAGGGCGCGGGGAGAAGAGAATGTTTCGCGATTTTTGCGCCTGGCGAGTACACCAGTCGCAAAAATCGCGAAACACCGTCCCGGTGAAAAAAAGTTTTAAGGCGCTTCGCGCAGATGGAGTTTCTTCCCCAATTCCGGGAAGAACCGTTGCGGGATTTTTGATTTTGGTACTCCAAAACAAAAATACCGCAACATTCTCCTGTTCTCTTCCGGATTTCCCTCATTTCCCCAATCAGTGGTGAAGTCTTCCTCTTCCGTTGTGGGTAAGTGAAAGCCTTGGAACAGGCGATTACGATTACGATTTGGATTTCGCTCCCCTCCCGCCAAAATAGTGCTGGAACATACAGGGGCTGTCCCCTATATATTCGGGGCAGGAGACCACTTATGAAATTACTGGTGACAGGGGGAGCCGGCTTTATCGGGAGCAATTTCGTCCACTATATCCTGAAAACCCACCCGACCGACGAGCTCGTCAACATCGACGCCCTGACCTATGCGGGAAACCTGGAGAATCTGGCTGACATCAAGGATGACCCCCGGCATGTTTTTGTGCATGGCGACATCACCTCGACCCGCGATGTGAACCGGCTCTTCCGGGACCACCGGTTTGACGCCATCCTCAACTTTGCCGCCGAAAGCCATGTGGACCGCAGCCTGCACATGGGCCCCCGCGAGTTCATCAAAACCAATATCATGGGAACCCAGATCCTGCTCGATGCGGCCCGGAAGCACAACATCCCCCGGTTCCTTCAGGTCTCCACCGATGAGGTTTATGGAAGCCTTGGCCCGACGGGTGCGTTTACGGAAACTACGCCCCTCCAGCCTAATAACCCCTACTCCGCCACCAAGGCCGCCGCCGATTTCATGGTGCGGGCCGCCCAGCACTCGCACGGACTTGACGCCGTCATCACCCGCTGCTCGAATAACTTCGGCCCCTACCAGTTCCCGGAGAAGCTGATCCCGCTCATGATCTCCAACGCCCTGGCCGACAAACCCCTGCCTGTCTATGGCGACGGCATGCATGTGCGCGACTGGATCTATGTCATGGACCACTGTTCCGGGATCGACACCGTGCTGCGCAAGGGAAAATCCGGCGAAGTCTACAATCTCGGCGGGAACTATGACGTCCCGAACATTGAGATCGTGAAGGGCATTCTGAAGATCCTGGGCAAGCCCGAAAGCCTGATCACCTACGTCAAGGACCGCCCCGGCCACGACCGCCGGTACGCCATGGACAATACGCGCGCCAAGACCGAGCTGGGCTGGGAACCCGCCCACCGGTTCGAGGACGCCCTCCGGGAGACCGTGACCTGGTATGTGTCCAACAAGATCTGGTGGGACCGCATCCGCAGCGGCGAATACCTCAGGGCCTATGACAAGATGTATGGGTGGAGAGATAAGAAATAAAGGGTTCAGGGGTCAGGAGTGGAATTGATCTACTGTCGTGTCTCTCAAACGACTACACATAATACAGATCACCACCCGCTTCGCTTGAGACACAGAGGCACCGAGAAGAAAACAGGGAGAAATGCGAATGTGTCGCGCATTTTACGTCTGCCGAGTACAGCAGCCGCAAAATGCGCGACACGGTTTCTGCGAGAAGGAAAAAGCCAGGGGGAGGAGAGATCTTGCGTGTTGTTCCATCTCCTCTTTCTCATTGAATTACTCCCAGAGGGGTTGCGGGAATTGAAGGCGGGGTACTCGCCGCCTTCAATTCCCGCAACATTTTCGACGATGCAGGGTATTCTCTGTGCCTCTGCGTCTCGAGCGAAGCGGGTGGTGAATCTTCCCGGCTTGAGGCGAATGAAATGAACACCTATTTATGCGACAGCACACTACGTTCTAATATATTTGTTTGTCCTGAACCCCGAACCCTGAACCCTAACTACCTAAGTATAGACCATGCATGAGAAAACGTTATCGATAACACCCGTTTTCACCGGCCGCCTGATCTCGCTGGAAACGCAGGTGGTTGAACTCGAACCCGGCCACCGGGCGCACCGGGAAATCATCCGCCATCCCGGCGCCATAGCCGCCGTGGCCCGCGTGCCTGATGGCCGGTTTGTCTTCGTGAAGCAGTTCCGCAAGCCCATTGAGCGCGACGTCCTGGAAATCGTTGCCGGTCGCAAGGAGCTTCAGGAACGCCCCGAGGACTGCGCGTCACGCGAGCTCAAGGAGGAAACCGGCCACGATGTCATCTCCCTGCATTCCCTGGGTATCCTCTACCCTTCACCGGGGTATATCGACGAATTGATCCACCTGTTCTTTGCTGAACTCTCGGAAATCGCCGAACTCCAGAATGGCGACCACGACGAGCGCATCACGGTGGAATACCTGACCCGCGAGGAATTCGAAGCCATGGTGGACGGCGGCATGATTGACGATGCCAAAACCCTCGCCGCCTGGCTCCTCTTCACCCGCCGCCACGACCATCCGACGTCAGCTCGATCGTAACCGGATCACGCCCATCATCTTGATCGAAACGGGTTCTGGACGCGGATTCCCCCATAGTCCTGCGCGTCGCTAAGATCCTCACTTACAATCGTCTGGATGTGTGCATTGAACAAGAGAGACGTTTTTCGGATGGTCTCACCGGGGCAATGGCCGCAAGGCAACGGTGCGCAGGGTCACCGGACCGATGAGGCCTGATTCCAACAGCGGCATGTCTTTCGTCCAGTAATGCCAGGTGGTGAAGGTGAAGCGGCCGGTGGGGCTGGGTTTGCCATCAAGGAGCCATTGCGGCCAGGCCTTCAGCCTCTTGCCGACCAGTTCGCAGTCCGGAGGCAATTGCTCGTCTCCCATCAGCCGGTTCGGCCAGAGGTTGGTGACCTTGATGACCAGCTGGTTGCGTCCCGGTTTCGCGGCGGCGGTGAGGTTGACACGGAACGGCGGCTTCCACAGCACGCCGAGATCCTGCCCGTTCAGGGAAACGTTGGCGAGATGCTTCACCATGCCCAGATCGAGCCAGAGTTCGCGCCCGGCGCCCAGCCGTTCGGGGGGAATCATCAAATCCTTTTCGTAAGAGGCCGTGCCGGAGAAATAGCGTACGCCGGCATCGGCGTGGTCGGTCCAGGAAATGGTTTTATCCAGTTCGATCACTTCTGGCGCACCCCGGTTCGGCGGGAAGTGCAGCGACCAGGGTCCCATGAGCGGCAGTGGTTCAGGCACGGAGGCGATATCGGCGCGTATGGTCCGTCCGCTGGCGGTGCGGATTTCATAGCGCCCCGGCACGGCGGCCTGCACCACCCATGAACCCTGGGGCGAAACGATTATTTCCGCCGCTGGCGGCACCAGCACGCCGCCGGCGAGATCCTGGGCGGTGGGCAATTGCAGCCGGGCATGTTCGGGCAGTTCCAGATGCGTCCGGCGCTGGTTGAATACGTAATCAATTACCAGTTTCTTGCCGGCATTGGGGGCGGGATCGCCGGCCAGGGAATTGAAGCCGCTGAGCGTAAGCCGCCCGTTGGCGATGGCGGCATTCAGCGGCCCGGTGAGGTCGACGCAGCGTTCGTTCTTCGCCGGATCCATGCCATACAAGGCCTGCTGGATGTGCAGGGTGCCTGCGCCGGGCAGTGCCTCTGGCGCAAACAGGTCCCGTCCGTCCAGGGTGAAGCTGTGGATGGGATCGCTGCGGTCCGAGGATTTTTCAAAGACGACGAAGACCGAACCGGCGGGGTCGAAGCGCAGCGGTAGCGTGACCAGACCGTCGGCGGTGGTGTAGGCCGCCGCGGTTTCCCGCGTTCCGGATTCGGGATGCCAGATCTCGGGCACCCGCGCCCCGGCGCGGAAGCTGAGGCGGGCATTGATCTGCTCCTGGCTCTGATTGGAGACGAAATAGATGTCCGTCCCGCCCAGCCGCCGGTGGATGGCGCGGAAGCGGTCGTCGCCGTTGGCGCTGAAATCCGCAGCCCCGGCCAGTTCCTTGAGCACCGCGGCAAGCGGGCGTCCCCATATCACCCGTCCTTTGCCGTAATCATGGGCGGTGATTTTTTTGCCATCGCAATCGCCCCAGACCCGGGCGGCCAGTCGCGTAAGCCGGGCATCGGCATCGGCTCCGCCGGCGAGACTGGGCGATTTTTCCGGACGGGGCCCGACCACCACCGCCCCGGCCTGCACCAGGGCGGCGATTTTTTCCAGGACCTCGGGGGTCATGCGCCTGGAGTCCGGCAACAGCAGCAGCCGGTAGCTCATGCCATCCGGCAGCACCAGGCGGCCATCCCGCACGCTCATGCGGTTGAGCAGCACGTCGGCATTGACGGCGTCGTAATCATAGCCGGCCGGCACGCCGGGTTCGCGGTGCCACAGGGTGCTCGGCGCCCCTTCTCCATAGAAATAGGCCACGTCGGCGACGAATAATCCCTGCTGCAGCAGGTACTGGCAGCGTTGGAGATAACGCATCCAGGCCCGGGCGGGTTCCCACCAGGTCTGCGTGCGTTCCAGATTGATGCCCCACGGTCCCATGGTCATGCCCGGTTCACGGGCAGGCTGGGTCCACGGCTGCATGGCGTAGCGATGGAAGACGAAGCGGTTGATGCCGCGGCAGAAATTCAGGTCGCCCAGCGCCTTGTGGTCGAAGGGCGCCTTGGCCCATGCCGCGTCGTAATCATGCGCGGTGAAGGCTTCGGCACTGGCGATGCGCTTGCCATAGATGTGTGCCGCCGAGGCGGCCTCCCGGCTGTCGTTGTGATCCTGCATCCAGAATTCACCCATCGGCACATCGGTATATTTCTTGCACTGCAGTTCGTCGGCAATGGTCGGGATCATGATGCCCGGTGCCTCGGCGGTGAACGCCAGGCCATGCCGGGCGCAGAGGCGCTGCAGGACGCCGTAATGGTTCTCGGCGATGAGATCGCCGATGGTGCGGCGAAAATCCCAGAGGAAGCGCTCGCTGTTGTCCACCGTGTCGATGGCCCGTCCGGTCAGGACCGGCAGCCACGGCAGCGGATCGTAACCCCGGCGCTCCTGGAACTCCTGGCGGAAGGCCGGGGTCCAGTTCTGGCAGCGCGCCTCCCAGCTATCCGCCAGAATCATGGTCAGGGTCCTGCCCGCCAGCGGCCCGGCCTGCTCGATTATTTTTCCTGCCAGCGCGTTGAAATGCGCCTCCACCGCTGTCGCGCTCATCTTGTCGCATTCCAGGCCGCGCCCGGACAGTGGCGCCGCCCCCACCTGCTTGCCGGTGCTGGTATGGCCGAAACGCAGGATGGTCCAGCGGCCGGACGGAACCTCCCAGGTCAATTTCCCATCCGCGCTCATCTGCGCGCTGAGATCCACCACCTGTCCAGGAGCGATGCACAGGGACGCCGGCCAGGCGCGGTCCGAGAATGTCTGGCTGGGATCTGACACGAAAGCAGCTTTGGCCGCCAGCTGCTCGATGCGGGCGGCGCCGAACGCGATCTCGGTGAAGTCCCATTGTTTGCCGACATAATAATCGGTGCCGGTAAAACTGATGCGGACGAAGCGCGCCTGGGTCTGGGGACAGCCGGCCAGGGCGAAATGCCCCGCGCCGCGATGGATGAAGGAGAAGGTGGCGATTTTGCGGAACTGCACCCCGTCATCGCCCACCTCAATCCAGCCGGAGGTGGACATGTTGCTGTCGCGCGCGCGGATCAACACCGACCCGAAGGTGACCGGCTCGCGGAACGCGAACTGCACATAGTGCGACTCGCGGCCTTCGACGCGGGGCAGGGTGATGAAGGTGGTGATGTCGCCATCCATCACCGCGGCGCCGTCGACCCCCGGCACGCTGGTTGAAATACTCGGCTTCAGCGCAGCAAGGTCGAGGTTGCCCCCGGGCGGCGCCGGCACGGCATAGACGGCGATATCGCGATAATAATTCCTGACCCTGGGCGGTGCCGGCAGCGCCGCCGAGAAAGTCGCCGGTCCCTGGACGGCGGTTTCGGACCAGACCACGTCCTGCATGGAGCCTGCGGGCGTGACCCAGGGGCCGCCCGACACGGTGAAGCCGGGACAATTCTGCAGCGTGATCTCCAGTCCCAGCCGTTTGGCCTCGGTGAGGGCATGCTGGATCATCGCCTGCCATTCCGGGCTGAGGATGGTAATGGGGCCGGCCGGCACGTCCTGGTCCACGTCGAAGATCGTCGCCCCGCCCAGACCGATACGCGCCATGGCCTCCAGGTCAGCGGTGATTCCTTCCCTGGTGACGTTGCCATTCATCCAATGCCACCACGTCTGCGGCTTGGCGGCATCTGGCGGATCACGGAAAGCCTTCGCCAGCGCCGAGGTTTCACCGGCGGTGTTGTCCTGCGCCTGAACGCTGACCTGGCTCAGGAATGCCGCAACGAGGATGAGTGTCAGCAGGGGGAAGAGCATGAGGTGACTTGTGTTATTTTTCATCGTCGTAGTTTTCCTGTTCTATTGGGTCCAGCCAGGCCGCCCTGTATAAAATTGCCGAGGCGCTGTCAAGCGATTTCGCCATTGAGCCCGCCTGGCTCCTCTTCACCCGCCGCCACGCCCATCCGACGTCAGCTCGATCGTGACCGGGCCGTCGTTGACGAGCTCGACGCTCATGCTGGCGCGGAAGGTCCCGGTGGCCACCTTGTCGGGGCCCAGGATCCGCCGGAGATGACCCACATAGACTTCATACAGCCGCTCGGCTTCCGCCGGCGGTGCGGCATTGATGAAGCTCGGCCGGTTCCCCTTCCGGGTATCGGCATAGAGGGTGAATTGGGAAACAACCAGCACCGCCCCGCCGGCCTCCACCAGCGCGAGGTTCATCTTGTCCTGTGCATCGGGAAATATACGCAGTCCGGCCGTCTTCTCCGCCAGGTAAAGCGCATCGGCATCCGTGTCGCCAATCCGCACCCCCAGCAGGATGGCAAACCCCTTGCCAATGCAGCCGGTGACCTGTCCGTTGACCGAAACACTGGCACGACTGACACGCTGAACAAGGGACTTCATTCTACAACTTCTTACCGGATCTCCGCCCCGACATCCTTGCAGAGGGCGGACTTGATCTTGTCATGGAACCCATTCGCCACCTCATCGGTCAGCGTTTTCTCCATGGAGCGATAGGTCAGGGAATAGGCCAGACTCTTGCGCCCGGTCCCCACCCCCTCCCCGCGATACACATCGAACAGGCGGATATCCACCAACTCCGGCGGGGCGACAGCCCGGATGGCATTGAATATCGCCTCATGCGAAACGTCATCCGCCACCACCATCGCCACATCACGATCCACGCTGGGGAAAGACCCGAGGGCCCGGGAGACAGGCACGCGCAGGGCATTCGCCACCAGCGGAGCCAGATCAATCTCGAGCACCGCCACGGGATCAACCAGGCGCCACTCATTGCGAACCCGCTCGCTGACCAGGCCCATGGTGCCGGCACAGGCGCCGGAAATCCACACGCTCACCCCGCGCCCATCCTCATAGCAGGGCGTATTCACAGGCTTTAGCACAAGATCCAGGCGGGACAGGCCCCCCTTCACCACTTCCGGCACGTGCTGGGCGCGGCAGAGCGACTCGAGGATGCCTGCGATCCACTGGAACATCTCCTCATCCTTCACCGGCTGGGTTTTCGACATCCCGGCCCGCCCCACGGGGCCCATGAGGCCGATGCATATCCGGTCGGCCTCGGCATTCTTTCCCGCCCCATCCTTGAAGAACACCCGCCCCATCTCAAACAGCGAGGCCTCGCGCGCCTGGCGCGCCCGGTTCTTGCCCAGGGTCTCGATCATCTGGGGAATGAAGGAATCGCGCAGCACCGTGTGGTCCGCACTGATCGGATTGGGGAGCACGACCCGCTTCTCCGGGTCGCCATGCCCCACCAGATCCAGCAGGCGGCCGGAAAGGAAGCTGTAGTTCATGATTTCCGAAAGCCCGAGGCCGACCAGGTTCGCCCGGCACGCCAGGATGGCGCGCGTCGGCTTGTCATCGGCGCCGGGAATGATCTTGGCCACGGGTGAGGGTGAGGGGAGTTTATCCAGCCCGTGGATGCGGGCGATTTCCTCGATCAGGTCCGCCTCCTGCGTGAGGTCAACCCGGTAGGCGGGAATCTCCACCACGCAGCGCGCGGTATCCCGCGAAACCAACCCCAGCCCCAGCGCCTTGAAGATCGCCAGGATCGTCTCGTCCGCGATCTGGATCCCGAGAAGATCACGGGCGCGGTCCAACCGCAACGACACCTGGCCGCGCACCGGTTTGGCAGGGAACACGTCAATGACCCCCTTCGCCGCCACGCCCCCGGCCAGTTCCACCATCAACTGCGCCGCACGCCGGCTCGCCCAGTCGACATTCTCGATATCCACCCCGCGCTCGAAACGGTAGGACGAGTCGGTGGACAGCCCCAGCTTCTTGGAGGTCTTGCGGATGTCGGAGGGCTTGAAATAGGCGCTCTCAAGAAGAACGGTCCGGGTGACATCGCGGATTTCGCTCCCGGCCCCGCCCATGACGCCGGCGACGGCCACCGGCCGCCTGCCATCGGCGATCATCAGCATGTCCGGATTGATTTCCCGCGCCGCGCCATCGAGCGTGCTCATCGCCTCCCCGGCCTTTGCCCGGCGGACCACGATTTTGTGGCCTTCCAGCAACTCATAGTCGAAGGCGTGCAGCGGCTGCCCGCATTCCAGCATGACATAGTTGGTGATATCCACGACATTATTG
>CAZMSS010000117.1:0-8599 GCA_964568965.1 uncultured Verrucomicrobiota bacterium
ACCAACTCTTGATCGACACCCTTACTCGGATACCCTTAACCGAACCGCTTAGTCGATTCGATAGATCTAGTCGATTAAGGGTATCCGAGTAAGAGTGGCGGTTAAGACTGCGATTAAGTGTAGATTCGCATCACCGCTTCCGCTGGACCAGAACCTTGAAGGTGCGGCCCATGAGGGTGGGGTGGATGAGTTGGTGCAGGCGGTTGCGATCCGGACTCCAGCGGCCGGCATCCCGCGCCGCGATGTCTTCCAGCAGCTCCTTCCCGGCCTCCAGCAGAAACTGCGACTGGTCGCAAAACAAGATGGTTTCAAGCCCGGCCTGCCGGCCCGCTTCGATAAGCGCGGTGAACTCGACATGGGCGGTGATGTCCTGCTGACCGATGCGCACGAAGGGCTCCCGGTTGGCGGTGTGCTGGTAATGGCACAGCAGGGTGCCGTCGCGCCGGTGCGGGGCGAAATATTCGTCGTGCTCGTAGCCGTAGTCGACCGTGATGACGAAGCCCCGCTCCAAACGCCGGGCGATCTCCCGGATCCAGTCCGTGGCCCGGAGATTGACTTCAGTGGTGTAGCCTTCCATCAGGTGCGCCGGCAGGCCCTCGAACCGCTGGGCCAAACGGGGGGTGGACAAAGCGCCCGGGATTTCCCTGAAGGCAGGTCCTTCCCCGTCGCCCTCAATGACATACAGTTCCTGCCATTGACCCTTCACCACGCGGACCCGGTGAACGGGAAAGGCATCCAGGAGTTCGTTTGAAAAGACGCATCCGGTAATGTGATCCGGTGGTTCCTCGCCCGCCTCGATGCTCGTGTAGTCCAGCCCGGGCGCTTCCCTCAGAACGTCCTCCCGCAATTGTCCCCGGTGCCCTCCGAATTCCACCACGCGGAAGCCGGTCGGATTTTCAAGGGTATCGCGGTAGCGAAGAAACTGTCGTGCGAGGATTCGCCCGAAGAGATCGCCGACACTGACGCTGGTGAAGAAGTCGCCATGATGGCCGATGGGGGGGCGGTTGGCATAATAGCCCAGCCGCGGATGGTAAAGCGCCAGATCCATGTAACGCTCAAACGTGATCCGCCCGCCCGCCGCCCGGATGGTCCCCGAGATGATGTTCGCAAGTTCCGACATGCCATCTGTCTTTACCAGATTTTGCCCGGCACTTGAATGATCTTTGTGAAGGTGAAGGACTGGGGGGGCGCGTGATGACTGAACCACCTGATCGGAAGCAGGTGCTGAAGCGCTTCAGCATTGGATCGGACACGGACCGGACACGAGTGAGAAACAGTTTATCTTTCCGGATAATGTGATAATCTTTCGGCTTTTTGTCGTTATGGGGGCCTCGTAATTTTAGTTGCGACGGTGAAGCGATGGATTGGGATGGTACTGGGACAACGACCTGGCTGGGAATCGGTGGTATCCGCGATGTGCTCAACCTGTTCAAAACACTCGGCAACGCCGAGCGCGACACCTCCGACACGGGTGAGATGAAGCATGTGAAGAAACAACATGAATAAACCTGTAACAATGGCGATTGTGGGTGCCGGAAAACGTGGCGAAGCCTATGCAGATTACGCGAAGAAGCATCCCGACCAGTTGAAGATCGTCGCCGTTGCCGAGCCTCGCGCCATCCTGCGCGACCGGATGGCGGGCGCGTATGGCATCCCCGCCGACCGGTGTTTTGACGGGTGGGAGGCATTGGCGGCCCAGTCGCGATTAGCGGACGCGGTGGCGATCTGTACCCAGGACCGCATGCACGTGCAGCCTACCGAGGCGCTTGCCCCGAGGGGATATGCGATCCTGCTGGAAAAACCGATGTCGCCGGATCTGGCGGAATGCGAAAGGATTATCGCCTGCATCAGGAAGCACGGCAACCTGTTTGCCGTCTGCCATGTGCTGCTCTACACCGAGCTTACCCAGAAGCTGCGGGCACTGGTCCGCGGCGGGGTGATCGGGGAGGTCGTCAGCATCCAGAACATGGAGCCGGTCGCCTGGTGGCACCAGGCCCATTCGTTCGTGCGCGGGAACTGGCGTAATTCGGCTGAGTCCAGTTTCATGCTGATGGCCAAGTCATGCCACGACATGGATTGGATGCGGCATATCGTGAATCAGCACTGCCGACGCGTGGCCAGTTTTGGCAGCCTGCGCCACTTCAAGGCCTCGGAAAAGCCGGCTGGGGCGGCGGAGCGGTGCCTCGATTGCCCGGCTGTGATCGAGTCAGCCTGTCCGTATTCGGCCAAGCGCATCTACCAGACAAACTTCGGCCGGGACTGGATTGTTGATTACCTCAACGATGTCATCACGGACGGGCAGGGGACCCGCGAGAACGTCGATAAGGCCCTGCGCGAAGGACCGTATGGCCGCTGTGTGTACGCGTGTGACAACGACGTGGTGGACAACCAGACGGTCATGCTGGAATACGATGGCCCGGTTACGGGAAATTTCACCATGACCGCCTTTACGCCGACGATTCACCGGAAGAGTCGCATCTTTGGCACCCGCGGGTACCTTGAGACCGATTTCATCAAGATCACCGTCTTTGATTTTGTCACCGAGACGGAGACCGTGTACGACACCTCGATCGATGCGAACTCCGCGACCGCAGCGTCCGGACACGGCGGTGGTGATTACCACATCATGAAGGCGTTCGTTCATGCTGTGGCCACGGGCGACACGTCGGGTATCCATTCGGGGCCGGATGCGACGCTGGAAAGCCACCGCATCGTTTTTGCCGCCGAGCAGGCGCGTCTCGAAGGCCGCGTGGTGGAATTGCCAAGGGAGCCTTCCTGTTAATGAAACGGTGTTTCAAGCCGGAAAAGCGGTTTCTAATCCATTTTCATCGTTAATCGGCTGAGGATTGAATGTTCGACTATCAGAAAGAAACAATACATGAAGCAATCACAAGGTGACTGTACCGGAACCGTGAAAAACAGCAATTGCACCCCGGCGCGGCGTGTTCTGTCGCTGGATGGACTCTGGCAGATCGGGGAGGGAGCCAGGGACACGCCGCCCGGGCGGTTCGACAGTAGTGTGACGGTACCCGGTCTTGTTGACATGGCCACTCCCGCGTTTGATGAAGTCGGTATCGAAAGCTCAAAACGCGAAGCATTCTGGTATAAGCGGACATTCCGTGTGGACGGACCCATTCCCGCCGTTGCCCGGTTGAAGCTGCACAAAGCAATGTTCAGCAGCCGGGTCATCCTGAACGGGCGGGATCTCGGCGAGCATCGCCCGTCGTTCACTCCCGGCACGTTTGACGTCAGGCCTGCCCTCAAGGAAGGGGAGAATGAGATCATTGTACGCGTCGGGGTGCGGCCCGGCGGCGGTCAGAAAGCGCCGGGTTCGGACTACGAGAAAAAGAAGTACAGCCCCGGCATCTACGATTCCGTTGAAGTGATTCTTTCAGGTGCACCGCATATTGAACGGGTGCAGGTTGTGCCTGACATTGAGCAGGGTACGGTGACAATCCACTCCTGGCTCACCCCTGCGGTGAACGCGCCCCTCCGCTTTGTTGTGCGTGAGGCGGTTTCACGCCGCGTGGTTGGCGAGGCTTCCGGAAGCGGGCCGGTGACCCTTGCTATCAAGGACTGCAGCCTCTGGTCACCGGACAGTCCGTTCCTCTACGAACTGGAAGTGAGCAGCGAGGCGGATGTCCTGACCACACGGTTCGGCATGCGTTCATTCCGCTTTGATCCCAAAACGGGCCTGGCCATGCTCAATGGCAGGCCGTACTACATGCGCGGCAGCAACGTCACATTCTTCCGGTTCCTTGAAGATGCCGACCGCGGCGATTTGCCGTGGAACGCGGAGTGGGTGCGCAAGCTGCACCGGAAGTTCAAGGAAATGCACTGGAATTCATTGCGCTACAGCATCGGCTTTCCGCCGGATTTCTGGTACGAGATCGCCGACGAGGAGGGTTTTCTCATCCAGGATGAGTACCCGCTGTGGAACGGGGATAAAACGCCCGGCAACTATGACGCGGCCGAGTTGGCCGATGAGTTCCGCGACTGGATGCAGGGGCGCTGGAATCATCCCTGTGTTGTCATCTGGGATTCCTGTAACGAGACAAACGTTCCTGAAACAGGCCTTGCCATTGCGAAGGTCAGGGGGCTGGACCTTTCGGGCCGGCCCTGGGACAACGGCTGGGGCATGCCCGGCGATCCGGGGGACTGTCACGAGGCGCACCCATACCACTTCTATGATGCGAATGCAAAATTGTCTGTTCTTGCCACGGCTGATCCAACAGGTGACAATGTTTACAACAGCAACGGACATCGCAACGACGGCACGCATGCGATTATCATCAACGAATACGGCTGGCTCTGGCTGACCCGCGACGGACTGCCGACCATACTCACGGCCAAGCTGTACAACAATCTGCTGGGCCCTGACTCCACGACAGAGCAGCGCCGTCATCTCTCTGCCCGCTACTTTGCGGCTGACACGGAGTTCTGGCGCTGTCACCGGAAGATTGCCGGTGTCATGCAATTCACCGCGCTGGGCTATTCACGGCACAACGGCGAAACCAGTGATAACTGGCTCAATGTGGCTGATCTCACATGGGAACCGGAATTTTTCCGCTATGTGGGCGACGCCTTTGCGCCTGTGGGCCTGATGCAGGATTACTTCGAGGAGAAAGCAGCCGGCGGGACATCCGTCCGTATTCCGGTCATTGTCATCAATGATCTCTACGAGCCTTGGGCAACGCCCTTGACGCTCCGCCTCACCGGCGGTGAACGCGTCATTACCGAGCTTCAGCAGTCCTGTAGCATAGAGGCACTCGGTCGCACGACAGTGGTCTTTGAGGTGAAGCTGCCGGAAGCCGCCGGAGCCTACGTCATCGATGTGGAATTAAGAGGCGTCGGCGGGCGGATGGTTCACAGTGTCCGCGAGTTGGAAATTGTCCCTGACATCTGCAGGTTCGAGAAAGGAAAAAAATGAGAATGTCGAATGTCCGTTGCGGCACCGCCGCACTCGTGCTGGCCGTGACTTGTGCGTCGGCCGCGGTTCCAGGTATAAGGCCGCCCAACGCGGGCCAGCGCAAAGCGGTTAGCTTCGAGACGCTGAAGCAGGAGTTCAAGTGTCCCGACATGCTCTATGCGCCCTTTATGTTCTGGTTCTGGGATGAGCCGCTCAATCCCGGGAAAATGGCTGAAATGTCGCGTGTCATGTGTTCTGCGGGCTTCAACCCGGGGTATGCTCATGGCCGCAACAACATGGTGAAGCTCCCAAACATTCCGGCGGACGACTGGTTGGGCGACGCCTGGTTCCGCACCTTTGATTCGGCGCTCAAGGAGGCCGAGAAGCAGAATTGCTTCCTCGGTTATTGTGACGAATACTGGTGGCCTAGTTTTCAGGCCAAGGGGCGGGTTCTCAAACAATATCCGGAGTTGAAGGCGGAATCACTGAGCTGGCAGAGCCTCGATGCCGCGGGCGGAGCCGAGGTGAAGGTGCCCGCTTCTTTCTTTGCGGTCGCGGCACAGTTGGACAAGCCGGCGGAGGTCAAGCCGCCCGTGAGGATCCAGCTTGGGAAATGGATCTGGCATCCGGATGCCTCAAAAAACGCCCACACCTGCTGGCTCCGCAAAACGATTGAAATCCCGGCAGGAAAGAAAATCACCAGTGCCACCCTGAGAATGACCGCTGACGACGCCTTTGTCCTCTATCTGAACGGTAAACAGGTCGGGGCCGGTTCCGACTGGAATACGGTGGAATCCATAGATCTCAGTGCGGCGCTGTTAACAGGCAAGAATGTGCTGGCCGTGAAAGCCAGGAACGAGGATCACTTTTTTGGCCTGATGGCCGGGATGACCATCAAGTTTGATGACAGCACGGTCATGGAGATCCCGTCCGACACGAGTTGGCTCTCCTCGCTCTCGGCGAGTGCCGGCAGTGAGCGTGTCGAGTGTGATACGGCAACCTGGGCCGCAGCGCGTGAGATTGCCGCTGCCGGCGATGCGCCGTGGGGGCCGGTCGCCAGCCAAAACAACTACACCGCCGCAACGATCCGCAGCAAGACGTTGCGGGTGATCGGCGCGGGCGAAGCGTTCTCCTGGAAAGCGCCGCAGCAAGGGGGCTGGCGGGTTTACGTGTTTAACAAGTTCTTCCATCCGGGAGCTTTCGACGGCCAGCCATGCAACAGCATTGACGAGCGGTTGGCGCCGGCCTTCATTAAACTTGCCATTGAGCCTTATGCGGAACGCTTTGGCAACAGGATGGGCAAGTCGATCCCCGGCGATTTTATCGACCATGAGGGCGATTACGGCTGGCAGTTGGCCTGGTCCGATTCGTTAGACCGGCGGTTCAAGGAGAGGCATGGTCGTGATATCCGGTTGAGCCTGCCCCTCATGCTCGATGTCGATGCGGAGGGCCTCTATGCCCGGGCCCGGTGGGAGTGGTTCGACTTGGTGTCGGATCTGTATGCCGGGACGTTCCGTGCGATTACCGATTGGCACGAGCAGCGCGGCATGTATACCACCGGCCATACATGGGAGGAGGGCATCCCGCCTCAGGTCAATTGTGTCGGCGATCACATGAAAGTGTTGCGTGCGTTTACCATGCCCGGGCAGGACTGCCTGGGCAGGAGCGTCCTGCGGGTGCATGATTTCAAGGAGGTCGCCTCGGTGGCCGAATTTCAGAATACGCGCGCCACCACCGAATTGATGGGCGCGGGCGGTTTCCTGGGAGGAGATCCCGCAAAGCCATGGAGGACGTTCACCCCAACGTTCCTCAAGCAGGCCATCAATGCCGTCACGGCCTGGGGCATGAGCCATATCATTCCCCACGGGGTCTTCACCAGCCGCAAACTGACTGGGAATCCGTGGCTTCCCGACTGGTATTCGGAGAACCCGATGTTTCCCTATCTGAATGTCTGGACCGGTTTTGCCCGCCGCGCCAGTTATATCAACTCGATGGGTTACGCGGTTCCCGATGTGCTGTTATACAATCCGATGGAGTCGGCGTGGATCGCGGCCGACGCGCCGTTGCTGGATGTCAACGGGATGTGGAATTTCGAGGGGCTTCGCGCCAACGGCAAGAAAATCAATGCAATCAATCAAGTGTACAGCGCGGCCATCACCGACCTCGCCGAGGCGCGGGTCGAGTTCCTGGTGGGCGACCGGTTTTATGTGAATCAGATGGCGGTTAAGAACGGGCGGCTGGTCCGGGGTGATTTTTCATTCCGCACGTTGGTGCTGCCTGCCGTGGAGATCCTGACACTGGAAACCGCGCGGAAGATGCTGGATTTTGCCAAGGCCGGCGGTCGGGTTTACGCGCTGGGCGGCCTGCCCGGGGCGTCGGCTGAAAACGGCACGAACGACCCGCTGATGAAGGCGCTCATGGAGGAGCTGCAAGCGTTGCCGGTTTTTTCGGCCTGCCCGGAGGGGCTGAAAGCCGCATTGGCCAAGAGTGCGCCGGGGCTGGAAAGCCCGGTTCAATTTGATTCGGGCGAGTTCAAGATGCTGCAACAGCGCCGGCGGATAGACGGGAAGGATTTCTTCTGGCTGGTCAACAACAGCGAAACGAACCAGACGTGCGAAGTGCGGATCAGCGGGGTGAAAGGCGCGGCGGCCATCTGGGATTGCGAGACCGGCGGAATCAGGCCGGTTTCCTCGACGGTTGTCGACAACGGCAGTCGAGTCACGCTCCGCTTCAAGCCCTTAGAGGCCTACTGGCTGGTTATTGATCCGGCGCTACCGGCCAGCAAGGTGTCGGCGCAACCTGAGATGAAGGAAATTCTTGCGGTGACCGGTCCTTGGAAAGTGACCTTTGATGCCGCCATTCAGCCGGTGATGGAATACCCGGCCACGCCGCCGGCGGAATTTGCCACGGGGGTAGAAAAAATGCTCGAAGATTGGAAGGGATGGGTGCCCGAAAAATTCAGCGGGCTCATGGACTACACCAAGACCGTGACGGTGGACAAGGTTGACGAACAGACGTTCCTGGATTTGGGCAAAGTGTGTCATGCGGCGGAAGTTTGGGTAAACGGTAAGCCGGTCGGGCAGAAGCTATGGGGCCCCTATGTCTTCGATGTCAGCCGGGCACTGCGCCCCGGCAAGAATGTGTTCCGCGTTCGTGTCGCCAACCTCATCAACAACAGCTATGGCGATCTTCTGGACTCCGGCCTGCTGGGGCCGGTACGATTGGAAACCGTGGTGCGGGCGCCGCCCCGCAAACCCTAGACGGCTGGTTCAAGGATAGCTGGGGGCGGTTACCGCCGCACCACCGTGCTGGCCGGCGGCCTGGCGCCAGGCCCGCACCGCATCCGCTGTAATAACAAGAATCACATCGCCATTGGGCGCAATGGGAATGGCGTCGCCGACTTTGAAGCTCGCTTCGTTCTGGAACCCGCGGATTGCCGGAGACTGCAAAACCACCTTGGCCGGATCCAAGCCCAGCGCCTTGAAGTCGATTTCGGGAATAACGCTGACCGGATTCTTCGCCCAGCTCGCGAGAGCTATCGCGGTTTTCCCGCCCTTGTGCACGTAGGCAGTAGCACGAACGGACGGATCTGCAACCTTCACCGGACAGTGCGGCATCCAGTAGCCGATCATTTCCGCCGACTTGATCCCAAACTCGTCCCACCATCCACACAACCCGCTCGGGTCTGCC
>CAZMSS010000118.1:0-8567 GCA_964568965.1 uncultured Verrucomicrobiota bacterium
AATTTATACGGCCGAATTGCCGCTTGTTATTGTTAATATAGCGGCATCTTGCTCTTGATTCGGCCGCATCAGGCCCCTAGCATAACCGCAAACCGCCAGTGACATGATCAGGCTCCCGATTATCGGAGGCCGACGCCGGCGGCTATTCAGGAGGATCAGCTTATGCCGCGTCGCGACGATATCAGGAAGGTGATGATCATCGGTTCAGGTCCCATCGTTATTGGCCAGGCCTGCGAATTCGACTACTCGGGCACCCAGGCCTGTAAGGCCCTGCGTGCCTGCGGGTACAAAATCGTCCTCGTGAACTCCAATCCCGCCACCATCATGACCGACCCCGGCATGGCGGACGCCACCTACATTGAACCGCTCAACATCGAGCGCCTGAAACAAATCATTGAAAAAGAACGCCCCGACGCCCTGCTCCCCAACCTCGGTGGCCAGAGCGGCCTGAATCTCTCGTCCGAGCTCCACAAGGCCGGCATCCTCAGCGAGTACGGCATCAAGGTCATCGGCGTGAATCTCGACGCGATCGAGCGCGGCGAGGACCGGCTGATTTTCAAGGACACCATGAAGTCGCTCGGCATTGACATGCCCAAAAGCGAGCTGGCCTACACGGTCGAGGAGGCGGAAAAAATCGCGACGAAACTGACCTATCCCGTCGTTATCCGCCCCGCCTACACCATGGGCGGCACCGGGGGCGGTCTGGTCTACAATGTCGAGGAACTCCGCACCATCGCCGCGCGCGGCATCCAGGCCTCGCTGATCGGCCAACTCCTCGTCGAGGAATCCGTCCTGGGGTGGGAAGAACTCGAACTCGAGGTCGTGCGCGATGACAAGGGTCGCATGATCACCGTCTGTTTCATCGAGAATGTGGACGCCATGGGCGTGCATACCGGCGACTCCTACTGCACGGCGCCTATGCTGACCATTGATGCCAGCACCCAGAAACGGCTCCAGGAGCAGGCCTACAAGATCGTCGAATCCATCGGCGTCATCGGCGGCACCAATGTCCAGTTCGCGCACGACCCCAAAACCGGCCGCATCGTCATCATCGAGATCAACCCGCGCACCTCGCGCTCGTCGGCCCTCGCGTCCAAGGCCACCGGGTTTCCCATCGCGCTGGTCTCCGCCAAGCTCGCCAGCGGCATGAATCTCGACGAGATCCCCTACTGGCGCGACGGCTCACTGGACAAGTACACCCCCTCGGGTGACTACATCGTGGTCAAATTCTCCCGCTGGGCCTTCGAGAAGTTCAAAGGTGTGCAGGACAAGCTCGGCACGCAGATGAAGGCCGTCGGTGAGGTGATGAGCATCGGCAAGACCTACAAGGAGGCGTTCCAGAAGGCCATCCGCTCCCTCGAGAACGGTCGCCATGGTCTCGGGTTCGCCAAGGATTTCAACCAGAAGCCCCTGGAGGAGCTGCTGGGCCTGCTCGCGGAACCCTCCAGCGAGCGCCAGTGGCTCATGTACGAGGCCATTCGCAAGGGTGCCACGGTTGAGCAGCTCCACAAGCTCACCCATATCAAGGCGTGGTTCATCGGGCAGATGAAAGAGCTCGTCGAACTGGAGCAGGAACTGCTCGCACACAAGGGCAAGCTGCCGCCGGATGCCCTGCTCATCCGCGCCAAGAAGGATGGCTTCGCCGATAAGTACCTCTCGAGGATCCTCGGTATTCCCGAGAAGCAGATCCGCGAACGCCGCATGGCCATCGGCATCACTGAGGGTTGGCACCCCGTCCCCGTCAGCGGGGTGGACAACGCCGCCTACTACTACTCGAGCTATAACGCGGCCGACGCCACCACGGCCACATCCAACCCGAAGAAGGTCATGATTCTCGGTGGGGGCCCGAACCGTATCGGGCAGGGTATCGAGTTCGACTACTGCTGCGTTCACGCCGCCCTCGCCCTTCGCGAGCTGGGCTACGAGACCATCATGGTTAACTGCAACCCGGAAACCGTCTCGACCGACTACGACACGTCCGACAAGCTTTACTTCGAGCCGCTCACAACGGAGGATGTCCTGGCCATCTACGCCAAGGAGAAACCGCAGGGCGTCATCGTCCAGTTCGGCGGGCAGACCCCGCTCAACCTGGCCGCCGATCTCGCCGCCGCCGGTGTCCGCATCATGGGCTCCTCGATCGAGACCATTGAGATCGCCGAGGATCGCGACTTGTTCCGCAAGATGATGCAGCGCCTGGGCATCCCGATGCCCGAGGCCGCCATGGCCTCCACCATCGACCAGGCCATTGAGGCCGCCAGCCGCATCGGCTACCCCGTGATGGTCCGCCCCTCCTTCGTGCTCGGCGGCCGGGGCATGGAAGTGGTCTACGACGAGACCATGCTCCGTGAGTATGTGGCCAAGGCCGTCGGCGTCACTCCAGAACGCCCGCTGCTCATCGACCGCTTCCTGCAGGAGGCCCTGGAGTGCGAGGCCGACGCGCTGTCCGATGGAACCAACGTCTTCATCCCCGCCGTCATGGAGCATATCGAGCTCGCCGGCGTGCATTCCGGGGACTCGGCCTGCGTCATCCCGCCGGTGAGCATCCCTGCGGATGCCCTGGCCAAAATCCAGGAATACACGTCCCGCATCGCGCGGGAACTGGAAGTCGTCGGCCTGATGAACATCCAGTACGCCATCGAGAACGGCAAGGTTTTCGTCCTCGAGGCGAATCCGCGGGCCTCACGCACGGTGCCGCTGGTGTCGAAGGTCTGCGCCCTGCAGATGGCGCGCGCGGCCACGCGGCTCATGCTCGGCACGCCGCTGGCCGAGCTTGGCCTCAAGCACCCCGCCCGCATCCCGCACTACGGCGTCAAGGAGTCGGTCTTCCCCTTCGATAAATTCCCCGAAGTGGATCCCCTCCTCGGCCCGGAAATGCGCTCAACCGGCGAGGTTCTGGGAATGGCCGAGGATTTCGGCACGGCGTTCTTCAAGGCGCAGGAAGCGGCGAACAACCGCCTCCCGTTGTCCGGCACGGTACTGATCAGCCTGGTGGAGAAGAACACCGCCGCGGTCGAGGTGGGCAGGGGCTTCGCGTCCATGGGCTTCACGATCAAGGCCACCGAGGGAACCTTCGACTTCCTCAGCGCGCGAGGGGTTCCCTGCGAGCGCATCAACAAGCAGCACGAGGGCCGGCCGAACATCGTCGACGGCATCGTGAATGGCGAGATCCAGGCCGTGGTGAACACGCCGGCGGGCAAGATGAGCATGACGGACGACTCGTACATCCGCAAGGCGGCCATCAAGCACAGAATCCCCTACTTCACGACCCTGGCCGCCGCTGCGGCCGCGGTCAAGGGGATCGCCGCGTGCCGGCAAGGCAAGTCCGGCGTCTTCTCGCTGCAGAGCTACCACGCCGCGATTAAATAGTGGCGCACCCGACACCCGTTGTGGCACAACTGACTGATGAGAGTTCCAGGCATCACACTGGTCGTGTGTCTGTGCGTCTGCGTTTCGTGCGCACACACGAAACCAGCACCGACGCTTGACAGCTGGCAAAAGGTCGAGTTGGACCTGGCGTCACTGGATGAGGACGGACTGCGCGGTCCGCCCGACGGGAAAGTGGCTGTATCATACGAATTCTGTATTCCCGATACCGAGGCATGCAAGGCACAGGTCAGGGCCATCGACAGGACCGTCGAATTCATGCCGGGTTCCCGGGGGCGGATCGGTGCAAGCCGGCAGGAGTGCCTTTGCATCGGCTCGACGAATCAGAAAGACTTCCGCCGGGTCCTTCGCGCCCTGGCAGACCTTCCGTGGATCCACCGCATCATTGAGTGCCATTTCGAATAATTCGGCTTAGCCCTTGTCCATCACCTTTGCCTGGGGGCTGGCGCTCCATATCCGGTAACGGACTTCGACACCTTCGGGCGCATACACCACGATGGGCAGGCGGCTGGGGAATGACCAATGTTTGGCGTGTTGTGCAAGGTGTCATGGATCAATCCTCGTCGCCGGGCGCCAGGCGGGACAGCAGATAGATTCCCAGGAGAATCTCGGTCTTGTCGGGGGCGGCAAGTTTCCCGCCGACGGCGGCGGGCTCGCGCAACAGTTCGAGGCACCAGGCAGCCAGACCGAAGCGCGCGTCATTCCAGATCATGGTCTCCACAAAGGCCTCGGCATCGGAACCGAACTTGACCCCGTACCGCCACGCAGCCAGCCCGACGGCCAGTTCAAACAACCCCTCCACCGATTCATGGGCGTGGCCGGCCAGAATGCGCTCGCCGATCAGCGCCGTCTTGTCGCGAAGCGTTCGGCCCGCGGCCTCAAACTCGCCGGCCGGATGCTGCCCCAGCCGTTCCCGGATTTCGCCAAGCAACCGTTCAATCTCACTTCCCGCCTCCCGTTGCTCCCGCACGATGATCTGGTAAAACTCGCCAGGCTCCCCCAGGAGATCCCCCACCGCGATGGCCAGCGACCGCTTCAGCACCGGATTCGTCGCCGCCTTCATCCTCGGGATGATCTCATAGAGTGCCGCCATCTCGCCCAGCCGTGCCAGCGCCTCGCTCGAGGCCAGCACCACCTTGCTGTCGCGGCTGCGCTCCAATACCTGCAGCAGAGGCTGCCGGGCCCGCACGTCCCCGATATCGCCCAGCGCCCGCGCCGTCTCCGTCACCGTCTCGCGATCGGGATCGCTTAACTTCCGGATGAGCGCCTCGACCGCCTCACGACTGTGGGTCTGTCGCAGGGCCCGCGCAATCTGCGGGGCCAGGTCCATCTCCGGATCGTCCAGTTTATTAATGAGCGCCCCCACCGCATCGGGGCTTCCGATCCGCCCCAGGGCCAGGGCGGCCGCCTCGCGGACATCCGTGGAGGGGTCGTCCAACTGCTGGATCAGGTCGCGCACGGCAATCCGCATCTTGTCCTGGCCCACTCGCCGCACCGCGTCCACACGGTTGTCGCGGCTGGTGGCGCTCATCATGGAATAGATGTTGTAGATGCCCGAGAGGGTCCGGATGGGATTGGAGAACGGCAGGGACGCCAGCGCCGCGCGAAAGCCCATCTCGCCCGCACGTTGCTTCACCGCCAGCATCAGCCGGACACCCACAAGCCAGATCAGCAGCGCATTCACCACCAGCAGGACATGGAAAAAGCTCACCGGCAACCCCGTCGGAAGCGTCCAATGGAGGGCATGCGCTTCCTGGTATGCCAGGATGCCATCCATCATTTTTCCACCCACAAGCGGCCCGAGTGCGCCAATGAGGCCGACCACGCTCCAATGAGCGGCCATCGCCATCGTGCGACCCTCCGGCGGCGACAGGGCCGGCAGCAGGCTCACCTGCGACAGCCCCACCCCGGAAAATATCAGGCCCGCAAAGATATTGGCTGCCACAAGGGCAATCATGATGCGGCTGATTTCAAAGGCAGGCACCCAGGGCAGGTGAAATGCCACGGTCCCCTCGCGCAGGAAAAACCAGACCACGTTGGCCAAAGGCGCCAGCAACAGCATAATGGCACCGAAATTGCGCGCCCCGATCCGGTCCATCACGTAACCCCACAATATCCCCGCCAGGGACGCGCCGATCATGCCGCTGACCGCCAGGACCGAGAGGCTGGAGTAATTCATATGCAGTTCGCGGCTCAGATATATGAGACCGAACTGCCCGGTGATACCGATCGCAAAAGTCCAAACCCCCATGGCCAGCGTCAGCCAGAGGAAATCCCGGTTCGCAAAAGGCTTGAGGATGCGCGCCACCAGCCCGATCCGGTTCAGGGACTTGACCGGCTTGGGTTCGGGAACCCAGAGGTGGAGAATGATATCAGCGGTCCCCAATATGGCCGCCAGGCCGAAAACCAGCGCAAACCCCATAAATGAGCCCCCGGGTTCACCCGGATCGGGAAACGCATCAAGCATCAGGCCTGCCGCCATCAGGCTCACCAGGCTGGCCACCGAGATAATGGATTGCCGCCTGCCCCAGAACGTAGCCCGTTGCCCTTCCGGCACCAGGTCTGCCATCCAGCTCCACCAGGACGCGCTGCCCAATTGACCCAGCATCCCGCTGACCGCCACGATCCAGACGACAGCCGGCGCCAGCCATCTCGAATCGGCCCCCAGCATAAACGGAAGCAAGGCGGGCAGGAACCACATGAGCCGGTGGGGAATCAGGGACCAGCCGAAGAACAGTTTTCGCGAGGGAAGCGAGTCGACCAGCAGCGCCGAGGGAATCTGCAGGGCCATGGCCAGCTGACCAACGGTGCCAGTCAACCCGATCATCACCCCGCTCGCCCCGATGCTCTTCATGAACATGGTGAGCGGCATGCCGCCGACAATCGTGCCCCACATCATCGACATGCAGCCACAAATGATGTTCAAGCGAAGTCCGCGCTGGATGGCGCGCTCGCTCAAGGGCCGTCCATCGGTCCCCGTCTGGTTACTGCCTTGTTCCGACATATGGGGGCACACGGTATCGAATCACCCCTGCGGCATCAACACCCGACTCACCCCTTCGAAACGGAACGCTCATGGGGATACACCATCCCCCATTGCCGGCGAAGTTCATCCATGGTGCCCATCAGGGACAGCGTCTCGGAGAGCGGCATCACGGGACTCTCCTTGAGCCCCGCGCGCAAGCATCGCCCCACCTCCACCGCCTCATAGTTGTAGCCGTTACCCGTCATCGGTAACGACACCGTCTCGGGGTCCTTGCCCTGCAATGTGAGGGTGGCCTTGCTGCCATGCCAGAAATCCGGGACATGAATCGAGCCCGCTGTCCCGAGAATCCGGGCCTCATGCGCCGTACCGGTTCGCACCGCACAGGCCAGCAGGGCCAGTTCCCCGCCCCCGTAAGACAGGACCAACGCCGACTGCTCATCCACGCCGGTCTCTCCGAGATGGCTGAGCCCGGTCACCTTGCGGGGTGCCCCCGCGAAAACCATGGAGGCGAAGGAGAGCGGGTAAATCCCCACATCCAGCAGCGCCCCACCGCCAAGGTGCGGATCCAGCACCCGGTTCTTCGGATCCCAGCCGGTCCGGAACCCGAAGTCAGCCATCACCATCCTGGGCTCCCCGATCACCTTCCGGTCCAGCCACTCCCGGATCTGGACCATGACCGGCAGGAAGCGAGTCCACATCGCCTCCATCAGAAAGACCTTTTCCCGGCGGGCGGTCTCGATCAGGTCGACGGCCTGGAGAGTATTGAGGGTGAAGGGCTTTTCGCATAGAACGGCTTTTCCGGCCCTCAGGCACAACAAGGCATTCTCGTGATGCATGGGATTCGTCGTGGCCACATACACCGCATCCACCCCGGGGTCCTCCGCCACCGCCTCGTAACTTCCATGCGCCCGCGGCACTTTGAACTCAGCCGCAAAGGCCTCCGCCGCATCCCTCCGCCGCGACCCCACCGCCACCAGCTCGGCATCGGGCACGGACTGCAAGCCGATGGCAAATTTTTTGGCAATTCGCCCCGGTCCCAGTATCCCCCAACGAATTGATTTCATGTCTTGTATTCTCCTCCGTCACTTTGATCCCGCCACCAGAGCCCCTGCGTGGAGATTGGCGACCAGGGCCTGTTTGTACCTCAACCTCCGGCTCCAATCTAACCTATTTTTCAACGGGATACGTTCCACTCCCCCTTATAGACTCGCCTAGTCACTGAGCCGCGTGGTACAGTCCCTCCCAACTTGATGCGCGACAGACCAGGTCATGACACAATAAAAACCAGCAATCCGCCAGCTCGAGTTCCAACTGGGCGATCATTATGAATTCACGCCTGAACGCACTTCTGCTCCTTCATCTCACCGTGTTCCTGTGGGGATTTACCGCCATCCTCGGGAAAGCCATCTCGTACAGTTCGTTCCTGCTTGTCTGGCACCGGATGTGCCTCACGGCGCTTGTCTACTTCTGCGTTCCTGCAGTGTGGCGCAGCGTGCGAAAAATGCCTTTGAGGCAAATTGCCACATTGATGGGAATCGGCCTTTTAGTCTGTTCCCACTGGCTGGCATTTTACGGCAGCATCAAGCTGGGCAACAGCGCCTCCATCACACTCGCCTGCCTGGGCTCTGCCTCGTTCTTCGCCGCCATCCTGGAACCGCTGTTGAACCGGACCCCCTTCAGGCCTGTTGAAATCGTCCTGGGCATGCTGGTTCTGGCGGGTATTCTGCTTATTTATCATGCCATGCCAAGGGCGTCGGGAGCGGAAATCAATTATCCCCTGGCCATCGCCACCGGCGTGTTCAGCGCATTCCTGGCCGCGCTCTTCACGGTGTTAAACAGGCGGGCAGTTCACAAGACCGGGACCTTGACGCTCTCCGCCCTGGAAATGCTTGCCGGGGCCATTGCGCTGAGCCTCCTGGTTCCGTTCCTGGCGGACAGGCATGCCCCATTATTACCGCAGTTCGATCCCGCCCATGGCAACTACGACCTGCTCTGGATCCTGATCCTCGTCCTGGTCTGCACCAATCTCACCTTCTATCTCGGAACACACGCCCTGCGCGAGTTGTCCGCCTTCACCGCCAACCTCACCGTCAATCTTGAGCCTGTCTACGGAATTATTCTGGGCGCCCTGATCTTTCATGAAAACCGGCAGTTGAACCTATGGTTTTACCTGGGCACGTCTCTGATCCTGCTCGCC
>CAZMSS010000119.1:0-8560 GCA_964568965.1 uncultured Verrucomicrobiota bacterium
ACCCCATACTCGGGGTGCGCATGCCTGAGCCCTCGATCCAGAGAACGCGGTGTCCTTGCCGGACCAGTTCAAGCGCGATCCGGTGCTTGCTGGTCGGATTGTCCTTCCCCGCACTCCATGTATTGGCGATAAATATAAAGTCCATGGTTTGGCAGTCGTGATTGGGTTAATGATTGATTTACTTTTTCCATGCTGCATTGTAGCGGCCGCGCAGCGCATCCCACAAAGCCAGAACGGTGGTGACGTTGAGCGCCACAAACATAAACGGAACCCCCAGAAAGCCTGTTTTCAACCCCAGTCGCTGTGCCGCCATCCCCGCCAGCGCCGACACATAGAATACCACTTGAAGGACAAACAGACAGAGAAAAACCGGGCGGTCAAGCACCGCGAGATTGGAGACCCATAGCCCAATCAGCAACAAGGGCGACACCAATCTCAACACCTTGTGCGACACGTACTCAAACCAGATCGGGTTGTGCCAGGGAAGCAGCCACTGTGGATAAAGGCACATCAACTGCGCCACGCCTGCAATCGTTCGCCGTTTTCTCAAGGACTCCTGTCCGGCGGTGCCTGAAGGCACATCGAAAACCACCGCCGCCGGCTCGAAGACACATCGGCATCCCTGCGCCACCGCCTGCATTGGGATCGCCACATCATCCAGCAGGGTTCCCGCCGGGATCGGCCGGAACAGCCGGCGCCGTATGGCATAGAGGGCACCCGTCGCTCCAGGCACCGACCGGAATCCCGCCTCACAACGCCGGATGAACTTTTCATAGTTCCAGTAGAAACCAACCCCCTGTTGCGCCACACGACTCCCGTGAGCGTCCCCCTGTTCTTCAAAAACAAGCTCCCCCGAAACAACGCCCACGGATTCATCAGAGAAGTTTGACACCAATTCGGCAATCGCCGCAGGATGAACCATCTGGCGTGCATCCATCATGACCAGGATATCACCACTGGTCAGCGGAATAAGCTCGTTGAGGACCGCCGCCTTGCCACGGCGTTCAGGAAAGGTCACCACCCGCACAAGAGGTCCGGGGGACCCGTCCATTGAAACCCGGCCAGGAGAAGACGCCGGGATTGCCTCTATCCGGGCAGGGGTCGGGTCCTGATCTCCCTGCGCCCCATCCAGCCCGATGACAATCTCGCGGATGGATCCCAGGGTACTGGACGCATAAAGGCTCTCCACCTTTCGAAATAGCGCCGCCCCCTCATGATAGGCGGCAATCACCACGGAACAGTTTCCTGCCACCCCCGGGCCCTTACGGACTCGATGAGGGTGGATTCTTGCCAGCAGCCAGATCAACAGTGGATAGCCCACATATATGTACCCCAACCCTGCCAAGCAACTGATGACAATGAGTGATGCCATGAGTGCCTATTCTACCCCCTTGATTAGTCCCAGTATTGTTTCCGCCGTTTGACCCCATGTAGGGATCGCGGGGTCGGGGGTCCGTTTTGTTAGATCACGGGACAGCATATCCTGCAACCCGGCCGCCAGATCTTCAGGAGTGCACGATTTGACCACCAGGAAATAATCCCTGTCCAACGGCAACTCCGGGAGCGCCCCCGCCGGGGTTGTCACGACCGGCAACCCGCTTGCCCGCGCCTCCAGCACCACGTTGGGCATCCCCTCGCTGTGACTCGCCAGACACAACACATCCGCCACATTCATCCAGCGCGCAATCTCATGATGGGGCCGGTTACCGAGGAACTGGACGCGGTCGGCAATGCCGAGCTCCCGCGCCAGTCGCTCAAGCTGCGCCCTCATGGAGCCTGAGCCAATAATTATCAGGCGGGGAGAAGAAAGAGGGAGCAGAGGTTTTGATTGCTGCACATCTCCTCTTTCTTCGAGAATTCCTCCAGGGAGGTGTTTTGCGATTTTTTCAAATGGTGTACCCGCCATTTGGAAAGATCGCAAAACATTTTCTTCCCCACTCTCCCCCTTCGTGTCTCCGTGTCTCTGTGGTAAGATCCCCTCTTCCTTCGCTGTCTTAGCGGGCTTCTGTTCAATAATATTCGCAAAGGCCTTGAGAAGGACATCCGGGCCTTTAATGGGGACCAGGTTCCCGACGAAGAGGATGGTTCTGCCGGAGGCGGAACCGTTATCGCTTATTGGTTGTTGGTTGTGTTCAGCCCGGATTGCCGGCAACGAATAAGCATTAACCAATAACTCCTCCTTGTTCCGTACCCGGAACAAGGAGGTATCCACGCCATTGGGAATGATATGGATCTTATCCGCCGGGACTCCCCACTTCACCAGATCATCGGCCACCGCCCTGGCATTGCAGATCACACCCCGGGCGGTGTCGACGGCCTCCAGGATGAGCCGGCGGCGGTGCCGGTTCTTGAGGTGATAGCGGTCCGTACCATGAACCCGCAGCCACACCGGGACGCCCAGATCCCTGGCAAGCCGGGCAACCGCCACGGCATCGGGGTAGAGCCAGGAAGCGAGAACGGCGCATGGTGCGCCGTTCCCGCGGTTATTCGTTAATGGTTGTTGGTTATTGGCATTCCCAATAACTGACAACAAGGAACATTGAACCCTACCGCGCAAAGCGCGGTAGGTGAACCACCAGTTGATCGAACGTCCAATCACAGGCAGGTAGAACACCGGCAGGTAGATCGTTGAGAAAACCTCTTCAGCCTTTCCGCTACCCTCCGTCTCGTTGAGTTCACCTGAACCCTGAACCCTGAACCCTGGACACACCATCCTCCAGCGCCGTATCGCCGGCCACCGCCATACCCGCCATTCGGGCACCAGGCAAATGTTGAGGTAGTGGTTATTGGTTATTGGTTGCTGGCTATCTGTCTCCCCAATAACTGATAACTGATTACCAGTAACCCTTCTCCCCATCTCCCTGAACAACTGAAGATTGAACATGGCCCGGGTTGGCTGATCGGGACGCGGAAACAGGTTGCTGATGGTGATGATCGGCATGGGATTACTGCAACACCTTCGCATAGGCCTTCACATACCCGTCCACCATGGCCGCAAGCGAGAACCGTTCCTCGACAATCCTCCGGGCCTCTGCCCCCATGGCGTGGCGCAGGGCGGCATCCCGGACAAGTCGATCAAACCCTGCGGCCAACGCGGCTTCGTCACGCATGGGCACAACCAGTCCTGATACGCCATCCCTGACAATCTCCCGGTTTCCGCCCGCATCGGTTACCACGCTGGGCAGGCCGCAGGCCCCTGCCTCCAGCAGGGAAATGGAGAGTCCCTCGGTATCCGAGGAAAGGCAAAAGATATCCATCAGGTGCAACCAGTGGAGCACCTGACTCTGCATCCCTGTGATGTAACAGCGATCCTTCACATTGCACCGGGCGATTTCCTCCTCGATGCGCCCCCTGTCCGGTCCGTCCCCGACCAGGATGAGGAAGGGAAGGTTCTCAGAAGGGGATTCGCCACTGGTCCCATCCCCGATAACCGATGATTGATACCCATGAACCAAACGCGCAAATGCCCGGATCAGGAGGGGGTAGTTCTTCTCCGGCGACAGGCGGCCGACGCTTCCGATCACCATTGAATGCGAAGTCGCGGCACGGAGTGCCCCTCCCGCATTGGGTGCGGTCACGCCGGTTATATCTTCCTCTTGAATGTAGGAGGTGCCTGTAGCGGACCTTGGCCTGAACACGTCCGTATTCACCCCATTCGGAATGACGACAATGGAGTCACTCGCTGAAAGTGAACGGTTCGCCAACGAGACGCGCTCTGCATCCTCCGATACGAGAACAAGCATACTGGACTTCCCGGCCAGAAAGCGCTTCAGGAAGCGGACCCGGGGTTTGTCCCGATAACCTTGCCCATGTCGCGTCGCGATTACCCGTATGCCAGTGAAAAAAGACAGGAGCGCAGCATAGAGATGGGGCGCGTGATTGTGCGCGTGGATCACAGTCACCTGATTATCCCGTACGAACCGGTAAATCTGGAATGCGAGTTTCCAGTCGATCACCAGGAGTCCCGGCTTGCGATGGCCGCAGAATTTCGCCAACGCAGGCGCGCCATCGTACAACTCCCCTTTGTCATCCGTGCAGCAGACCACCGACTCAACACCGCGGGCCTGCAACCCGCCGATCAAATCACAGACCATCCGCTCCATCCCACCCATGTGGAGGCTCGTCACAATATGGCAGACGCGGAGGGGACTATGGTTCTTGGTTATTGGTTCTTGGTTATTGGTTCTTGTGCCTGCCACTAACTTGTCTTCAGTCTTGTGCCCAATAACTGATGACCGACAACCATCGCCCGCCCCGCTAGTCAGCAACAGGATCTCATCCTTCAACTTCTCATGCGGAGTGCCATCCAGCCAGACCCGGGCCCATACCTCGAACGACAACAGGCTCCACAGGATATTGGAGCAGTCGGCTTTCCCCGCCTGATGGTCGGCCACCAGTTGCCGTACCCGGTCCACCTTCCAAATATGACGATCCGCCGCCCGTTCGTCGGTCAGCCATCCCAGCAGATGGCCGAGCTCATGCCCCTGCCGCATCCAGGCAGCCAGGGGGATGCTGAACCCCACCTTCGGGCGGTTGATGATGGCATCGGGGATTCGTCCCGCCGCGACATGCCTCAGGATCGCCTTGCCACGCTTCCCCTCAAACAACTGCTCCAGGGGAATCCGCAGGGCGAAATCCACCAGTTCGTGATCCAGGAAAGGGACCCTCGACTCCACCCCGCTGGCCATGCTCATGCGATCCTGCCGCTGCAACACCGAAACCAGATAGGTCCGCAGATCCAGGTCCAGAGAAGCCGCAACGCAATCATCTGCCGAAACATCGAGGGAGCGACGATAGCCTTCCCCGTCCCCCATAACCTCATTGCAGAGGATGCCTTGCAGCAATTCGGGCGACACCCATCGTCCCGCCCGCAACGCCATTTCCGCTGGTGATATCCCCAGCAACGGGAGAATGGGCGCCCAGCGCTCCCTCGGCAATAGGCTCACCACCCGCCGAGTCACCGGCCACTGCGCCAGGCGCCCAAGCCTCCTCAGTCGCCACAGCCGCTTGTGCCAGGTATACCCGCCGAATAGTTCATCAGCCCCTTCACCGGTCATCAGTACAGTCACATGGGGCTTCGCCTCCCGGCACAACTTGAACATCGCCACGCTATTGGGGTGGTTCAGCGGCTCATCGTTCAGCCACGTGCAGGCGGCAAGATCGGCCAGGAAATCGCTCGCCTTGTATTGGATCGCGTGATGGATCGTGCCCAGTTGCGAGGCCATCAGCAGCGCCCACGAGGACTCATCCTCCGCATGCCCGTCAAAGCCCATCGAAAACGTGTGCATTCGCTGGGTCATCTGGCTCATCGCCATCTGGGTGACCAGGCTGGAGTCCAATCCGCCGCTCAACTGGCAGCCAACGGGAACATCGCTGACAAGCTGGCGGGCAACTGCCTGTTCAATTTCGCGACCCAAAGCCCGCTCGTCCACCCGCCTCCCCCCTGATACCCGTTTCGCCGGCACCCAGTACTCCCGATCCTCCATCGCCAGGGTATCAAGGTCAATCGTTACAAGATGCCCGGGCAGGACCTCCTGGACATCCATGAAGAGCGTGTTTTTTCCGCTCAGGTAGCGGTACTGGAAAAACTCCTGAAGTTGATCGCTCCGCCAACTGGCAGGGGTCTCGGCAAGGGCCTTTATTTCGGAGGCAAACAACACGGCATCCTGCGTCCTCCGGTAATAGAGCGGCTTGATGCCCAGCCGATCGCGGCACAGCAGCACCTTTCGCCGCTTCTCATCGAGATAGGCAAACGCATACATGCCATTGAGCTTGAGGATCCCTCCCGCCCCCTCCTCCTCAAGGAGGTGCAGGATGACCTCGCAATCCGAGGCCGAGACAAACCGGTGCCCCGCATTCACCAGGGCGGGACGCAACTCGCGGTAGTTGTAGATCTCACCGTTGGAGGTAAGGAAGCGCGACCCGTCCTCATTCACGAACGGCTGACGGGCATACCGTGACAGGTCAATCACCGAGAGGCGCCGCTGGCCGAGAGCCCAGTTCCGCCCCGTCACAATATGCTCGTCATCCGGCCCGCGATGGGCAAGATCCCGGCACATGGCCTTTACCCGCTCAGCCGCCGCCTCGCGGTTAACCCCGATTATTCCACAAATTCCGCACATGATTATTCCCCGCTTCGCACCACAATGGGCACCTTCCCGGATGCACTTTTCTTCAGCGCGGGCACCCGAACCACGGACACTTGCGTGCGCTCGCCGAGCTTTGCCCGGAGGGCGGCCACCAGGGGAGCTGTTTCGGATCCCGCCGGCTCATGATCCGCCAGTACATTCACCCGCACCGCACCCGGCCGGTCCTGTTCGATCTGATACCCCCGCACCCAGGCGAACTCCTTCATGAGATGCGGGATAAACAGGGCGGTCAGACGCGAGCCACCGTCCGCCAGCAGGAATTCCTGCAGCCGCCCCTCGACCCTCTGGAGCAAGGGGAAGGGCAATCCGCACGAACAGGGTTCCGCCGCCCACGCACCCAGATCCCCGATCTCGTACCGCACAAAGGGATTCGCCTCGTTCCTCAAATCGGTGACTACAATCCGCCCGGTCTGGCCCGGCGACACAGGCTGCCCGGCCTCATCCACCACTTCCACAAAAAGATTGTCCGTCGACACATGGTAGCCCCGGTGCTTACCGCACTCCATGCCTATAAGCATGAATTCCCGGCTGCCATAGGACATGAAGACCTCATCAGCCAGCGTGGATTGGAGGAGCTCGCGCTGCCCCGGCTGAAGCCCCTCTGCGCCGGTCACCAGTGAATGCGCCTTCCACCGCAATGCTCCGGCATGGGCGTGGACATACAGGGCCAGATCCACGAGGTTCCCGGCATACCCCACCAGCGCCCGGGGCTGAAATGAATTGATCTTCCCGCAGCAGGCCTGCTTGCGTTCCTCGGTAAAGACAAAACTGTCGAAATACTGTCGCCGTTGAAGCACATGCTCGAATGCGATCTTGAGTTTCTTGAGGGCGGGAAGCGGCTTGATCGGCGAGCCCCATACATAATAACTCTTCCGCCCCTCCTCCGCTCCGGCCCACGAATAACCGCGGTCAGCGATCGCCATGCGCCACTCGTAGCTTTCTCGGGTTACGTAAAACCGGGTCGGCTCGCCCGTCGACCCCCCGGTGGCATGCACAAAAGCCCCGGGAACCGGAGCCCCCTTCAGGGAGGCAAACAGGGCACGCTGATCCTGGCGCGTCCAGACCGGCAGTTCGGCCGGCACGATCCTGCGCCCCGCCTCGGGGAGTCCTCCGCAATGCTCCCGCACGCGATCGGCATAAGCGGGGAATCGATCAAGGGCCGCCCGGACACGGCGCTGAAAAAGGTTCTCTGCAAGCGACATGAGCTCGTCGCCGGACATCCGGCAGCTCCGGGCAACCTCCGAGCGGATCTGTCCGCGCCCATATCCGCGCAGATCACCGTAGAAATTGCTCAACTGTCGAATGATCGTTGTCATGGCAAAATGGAAAATATACTGGCGCTCCGCTTGTGTGAAGCGCTTTCTCAATTTCTCTTCAGTGTGGCCTTGGCAGGCAGCAATAGCGGATCAGCATCCTGACCCAAGGACGTTTTACGTACGGAGTGGCCCGCCGATTAAGCCGCCAGGCCCTCCACCACAACGTGATGGCCGCGAGGCGCGAGCCGCGACTGAACGCCATCCAGGAGCCGCTCCAGTATTGGGACACCAACGCCCCGTGCTTCAGATGGGGGAGGTGCTCCAGCGCACCGCCGACCCCATAGGCCTTATCCAAAACCCTGAAGACCTGCGGCAGGAACTTCCGTTCGTCCATGCTCAGGCTGCCGGCAACTTGCCGGTAGCAGGAGACTGGAACGGCGATGTGGACGATGCAAGGCTCGGAAGAATATATTTGAACAGAAGGAAAGGAAGGAAACAAAGAAGACTTTTTGTTACCGCCTTCGGCGGCACCACCCCCACCCTTCCTTTCCTTTGTTTCCTTATGTTCAAAATCTCCCGACTTTCCCCATGCAACAATTCGGATCCAGAGGTCATAGTCCTCGGGGCCGCGGAACTGCGTATCAAACCCGCCCGCCGCCAGTACCGCCTCCCGCTTCACCAGCACCGTCGAGGTGGCGATGGGATTGTGAAGGGCGAGATCTTCGAGCGTGAGCGCTCGAAGATCGTTATCGGTTATTGGTTGTTGGTTGTTGGTTGAATTCCCCAATAACGAATAACTCTTAACTGATAACGGCGCCGGCTTCGCCGGCGCCTGGAACCCCACCGCCACCCCGCACCACAGGACCACTTCGGGATGTTCGGCCGCCAGGCGCATCTGGAGTTCAAGTTTGTGGGGCAGCCACAGGTCGTCGGCATCCAGGAATGCGATCCACTCGCCATGCGCCGCGGCAATCCCCGCGTTGCGGGCGCCAGCCGGGCCCTTGTTCTGCGGAAGCACAGTGAGGACGAAACGGGGAACGCCTGCAGGAGTTTGAACAGAAGGAAAGGAAGGAAACAAAGAAGACTTTTGGCTACCGCCTTCGGCGGCAAAACCAAAACCCTTCCTTTCCTCCCTTTCCTTCTGTTCAAATTTCT
>CAZMSS010000120.1:0-5340 GCA_964568965.1 uncultured Verrucomicrobiota bacterium
GTCCTGGTCCTGGCACAACGCCATCACCGTGTCGGAGGGGAGTCCCTGCTCGCTGCCGAAAACCGCCACCCGGCCGTTGGGCGAAAGCCTGACAATGCCATCGCCCTGCATCCCGGCCCAAACCTCGCCATCGCGATCCTCGATCAGGGCATGGACGCGGCCGCCGGGCGACACCCCCTGGACGGGTGCCAGCCGGCCGCTGGCGGGTTCATAGATCATCAGGCCGTTGCCGGTTCCCACCCATATGCGACCGCGCCGGTCTTCCAGCAGGGCATTGATATTCACCGCGGAATTATCGCCCGGGGCGGGATCCGCAATGCACTCGGCCCTCCCGTTGGCACAACGCCAGAGGTAATCGCCCTGCGTGCCGATCCACAGCGCGCCATCCCGCGATTTCAGCAGGGCGGAGATAACCGCCGTTCGCGACACCGGGGCCGCCTGATAGGGGCGGAAGGCGCCGGGCATTCCCTCGAGCAAGCCGCCACCGGTCACCCCCGCGAGCAAGCCCACCGCGGGATCAGGCAGCACTGCGGTAAAGGTATGCCGCTCCAGCATCTGCCTGGAATCATAGACCTGCACCATTTTGCGGCGCAACCTCAACAGCCCGCCACTCGACCCGGCCCAGACATTGCCCTCGGTGTCACGGGCAATGCACAGGATCTCGAGCGGGTAAAATCCGTCACGAGGCGATAGCGCAGTCCAGGCCCCATCCCGGAGACACCACAAGCCACTGGTCGTGCCCACCCATAATTCGCCCGCGTCAAAGGCACGCAGCGCCGTGATGCGCCAACGGGGATGGCTGCGGTGCGGCGGGACCGGTACCGCCTCCCAGCGTCCCGCAATGCGGCACATGAGGGTTTGCTCCGAAGCCGCCCACATCACTCCGTCCCGCCCGCTGGAAAGGTACTGGAGTTCCCCGCCGGGCGGGGTCGCCTCGAGCTCAAAACTCCCGTTTTCAAAGCGCAGGATTGCCGGGCCGGCCGCCAGCCAGATGCGCCCGTCGCGCCCCATCTCGGCGGCATTCACCTCGATCGAGGGCTTTCCCTTCAAATCCGGTAGGCTGAAAAAACGCGAATGCTTGCCCTCCAGCCGGTACACGCCATTGGAACCCGCCGCCCACAGAACCGGCTTGTCCCCCAGCATCAGTCGCCGCACGGGGATGCTTGGCGGCAGGATAGAAACGGTTCCCACACTTGCATCGGGGCGGGGCGCCGCCTGATAGGCCCCTGCGGCACCGTAAACCCATATGCCCCCCGTCCTGTCTTCGAGCAGGCCGGACCCTGCCGAGCCCCGGTGTGGTCCACTGATGATGTCAAACCTCAAGCCATCAAACCGGGAAACCGTCTTGTCGGTAAGGCACCAGAGATAGCCATCGGCGGAGAACAGCAGACCGCGAACGGAATCCTCCGGGAGGCCCTCCTCCATCTGCCAGCGCTGCACCGCGTAATCATCCAGCAGGCTTCCCGGCTCCGCCGCCGCAAAGGAAAGGCCCGCCCAGGCCATCAACCCCAAGCACAGGATCATGATTAACTTAGCGTGTGGATGTGCCATTTGCCTCACTGTATCAACGGGGGGACATGTAGACAAAAAAAATCAACGGGGAGGTGGTGGGGGATGCTCTTGCCATAACTTGCGGAGGAACAGCTATGAGCCATCTGCCACAGGGGGATGTGACATCACCGAAATGACTATCACCACCTCGCCCGCTGACAAGGACTATGATCAACGACACCCCCCATTCCCGCAATCAGAAATATCCTGATTTTGCATCAGGGTTTTTCTGATGCCGCAGGATCCTGAATGGCACCCACCAAGGCAAATAAAACCTTGATAATTTACCCGGTGGCATGGACGCGCTGGGGCGATCGCGGTATAATGTGGGTGTGGGAGACAAGGGTATAGTCAAGTCAAGGCCGGCTTTCGGCCAAGGAAACTTAAACCGACTTACCCGGGCAGCGGAGGACGGCGAGGAAAAAGAGAGTCTCCCTGGGAAAGGGAGCGACACCAGGTAGGTTCATCACAGGTGTCGCTCTCATTTTTATGTCCTGATCGTCACATGCTCGAAACGCGGTGCCAGCAGGTGATTAACGGCAAAGGCAACCAGATAGGCAAACGCGCAGATCCCGAAGAGAATGGCATACCCGGTGGTTTCATTGCCCGCCAGCTTGTAGTGATCCAGCATCTTTCCGGTCAGGATCGGGAAGATCATGCCCCCCATCGAACCCGCCATGCCACCCAGCCCGATGATCGAGGCGATGGCCCGCTTCGGGAACATGTCGGACACCGTGGTGTAAAGGTTGGCCGACCAGGCCTGGTGCGCGGCCCCCGCCAGCCCGATCAGCATGACGGCGGACCAGTCACCGACCCGGGTCACAAAGAAGATCGGCAGCACGCAGACGGCAAAGACAAGCATCCCCGTCTTGCGGGCACGGCTCACGCTCCATCCTGATTTCGCGAGATGCCCGGTTACCCATCCGCCAAGGATGCTCAGCACGGTCGTGATCCCGTAGATGGTGACGAGCAGCGGCCAGCTATGCTTGATGTCCAGGTTGCGGGTTGTCTTGAAATAATCCGGCAGCCAGATCAGGAAGAACCACCAGACCGGGTCGGTGAGGAATTTTGCCAGCACAAACGACCAAACCTGGCGGTACCCCAGGAGGGAGGCCCAACGGATCTTCTTCACGTTACGCATCTCTTCACGATCGCTGAGGATGTGCTCCAGCTCGTCCGGATCCACGCCGGCATGTTTTTCAGGGACGTCGTACATCCGCAGCCAGAACCCCAGCCAGATGAAGCCCACCAGACCGGCCACAATAAAGGGCATGCCCCATCCGAATTTGATGGCCAGCAGCGGCACCACCGCCGGGGCAAGCAGCGCCCCGACGTTGCATCCGGAATTGAAAAGACTGGTGGCAAATGCACGCTCCCGGCGGGGAAACCACTGCGCCGTGCTTTTCACGGCGGCAGGGAAATTTCCGGCCTCGGCCAGGCCCAGCAGGACACGGCAAAGCCCGAACGCCGCCACGGCCAGCGCGGCAGCGCCAACAACCCGCCCGCCGACCTGGACACTCGCATGGCCGGGCATGATCGCCACAAAGGCGTGCGCCATCGCGGCCAGGCTCCAGCCCACCATCGAGACCGCGTAACCCACCTTGACCCCGAACCGGTCCACAAACCAGCCGAAGAACAGCAGGCCCAGCCCGTAGGCCGCCTGGAAAAGGGAATTGACGAGGCCGAAGTCCGCCTTGCTCCACCCGAACTGGGCGTCGAGGAACTCCTTGACCAGCGAGAGGATTTGCCGGTCGATGTAGTTGATCGTCGTGGCAAAGAAAAGCAACGCGCAGACCACCCACCTGTAATTTCCCTTGAACATACCCAACATCCCTTTTTGAATCCGTTGTTTTCCTCCTTGTCTATTTAGCGTGCCGACCAGCCGCCGTCAACCGCAGGAATGAGCGGAACATAAGAAAACCGGAAGCGCCATATGAATCAGGCAGGGCGAGGCGTCCCGGCCGAGCCGTCGCGACAAGGGTGCCATCAGTTATGGCGGGATTTGGCGACTTGCTTCCCTGGAGCGGGAGGACTATGCTCGTCCACAGGATGGGACGTAATCAAGGAGCGGTGAATATGAAACCGGTTAAGTCGAATTTTCTCGCCAGAACCCTGCGGTTCGTCATTCCGGGATTATTCCTGGCTGGCGCAGTTCAGGCACAGTCGAAGGAGACCAATACCATGAGCAGTATCCATGACTTCACCATGAAGCAGATCGATGGAACGGCCACCCCCCTGTCGAATTACAAGGGCAAGGTCGTTCTGATCGTCAATGTGGCCAGCCGGTGCGGCTTCACCGGCCAGTATGCCGGCTTGCAGAAACTCTATGACACCTATAAGGACCGAGGGCTGGTCGTCCTCGGCTTCCCGGCCAATGACTTCCTCTTCCAGGAACCGGGCAGCAACAAGGAGATCGCCGAGTTCTGCTCCCTGAAATACCATGTGACCTTTCCCATGTTCGAAAAGATTGTCGTAACAGGTGGCCATTGTCATCCCCTCTACAAGTACCTGACGGACAAGGCGACCAACCCGGAGTTCAGCGGCAAGATCACCTGGAACTTCAACAAGTTCCTCATCGGCCGGGATGGACGCATCCTGAACCGGTTCGGCAGCCGGACGGAACCTGAAAACAAGGACGTCACCGCCGCCATCGAAAAGGCGCTTGGGGCGGACAAGTGAGGCAATCCATGGCGGACCCCGAAAAAATAAGGATCGGCGTCAGTGCCTGCCTCCTGGGCCAGCCTGTCCGCTACGATGGTCAGCACAAGCATGACCACTACATCACCGACACGCTGGGAAAGTTCTTCGAATTCGTCGGCGTGTGCCCGGAGGTGGAGTGCGGGCTGGGTGTCCCGCGCGAGTCGATGCGGCTTATCGGGGATCCCGAGGCCCCGCGGCTCGTGACGACCCGCACGGGGATCGATCTTACCGAGCGCATGCTGAAATGGGCGACCCAGCGCGTCAAGGCACTGGAGGATGAAGGCCTTTACGGCTTCATCTTCAAGTCCCGCTCACCCAGCAGCGGGATGGAGAACGTCAAGGTCTACAGCGAGAAGGGGATGGTTTCGGGGAAATCGCCGGGGCTGTTTGGGAAAACCTTTCAGGCGCATTTCCCGAACCTGCCTTGCGAGGATGAGGGACGGCTGAACGACCCTGACCTGCGCGAGAACTTCATCGAGCGCGTCTTCACGCTCTGGCGCTTCCGCCAGGCGGTCAGCACCGCGCCACGCCTGTCGACACTGATGGAGTTCCATGCGCGGAACAAGTTGCTCATCCAGTCCCACCACGAATCCCTGATGCGCGAGATGGGCCGCGATCTGGCGGCGCTCAAGCCCGCCCAGGCCCGCGCCCACATTCCGGTCTATGAGGCCAAGCTGATGCGGGCGCTGAAGACCCTGGCCACCGTCAGCAAGCACACCAATATCCTCCAGCATATGCTCGGCTACCTGCGGGAGCTGGCGGACGACGCGGACCGGCAGGAGATGGCCGCCCTCATTGAGCAGTACCACCAGGGCCTCATCCCGCTGATTGTGCCGGTAACGATGTTGCGCCATTACGTCAACAAGCACGACATCGTCTACCTGAAGGACCAATACTACCTCGCCCCCCACCCGATGGAACTCAAACTCCGCAACCATGCCTGATTGAGGCGATTACGTGGCGCCCACACAGTGGACGCCACAAGAGGTTAAAAGCTCGAGCGTGGTTTTACCCTCTCCGTTGCGACCACTGCACGGTTTTACCCTCTCCGTTGCGACCACTGCGCGGTTTTACCCTCTCCGTTGCGAC
>CAZMSS010000120.1:5440-8527 GCA_964568965.1 uncultured Verrucomicrobiota bacterium
ACCCTCTCCGTTGCGACCACTGCGCGGTTTTACCCTCTCCGTTGCGACCACTGCGCGGTTTTACCCTCTCCGTTGCGACCACTGCGTGGTCGCAACATCCAACGTCACCGCATTGAGCCGCAAACAGGCCTCGCGGTCGAGGCGGGCATAGCGCGGGAAGGCGCCGGCCACGGAAAGCTCGAGAAGGCGCCCCTGGGCACACAAATCGAAGAGCCTGCCAGCGGGTTTGTAGCGCTCGCCGAAGAACTGGTGCGTGAGGCGGATCGCCCGGCCGCCCTGCGCCATGACCTCCTGGAGCACGCGCTTCTCGAATGGCGAAATAAAAGGCGAGACAAACACATACCCTTGCGCCAGGAAATCATCAAGCTGTTCCGCGATTTGCAGCCACTGTGCCTCCGTCGTGCGGCGCGACAACTGCACGCTCACCCGGCGCGGATGCTCCAGCAAGAACCGGTTACCCACTCCCCGGAGCGGGAGGCCGTCGGGCAAGGTCATCAGCATCGCCACCTTCTTAAAGAGCGCGGGATTAGCCTTCAACAACCGATACCGGCGCACGTTATCGCGGATGTAGGCCGCCTCGCGCGCCAGATGTTCGGAATCAAACACGAGGCTGTCGTACATCCCCTTTTCGAAAATGCGCACCCGACTACCGCCGGCGGCCGCGGTGCAGCCCCGGTTCACGCCCAGCTTGAACCCGCGGATCACGCGCTGCAAGGTCACGCCCGCGGGAAGATCACGTACCACATGGACCAGCACGTGAACGTGATCGGGCATAATCTGGTATTGCCCGATCTTGACCTGGGGGTAATAACCGGGAATACCGAGCAATTCCTGCCGCACCCGGTCTCCCTGCGGCGAGAGCATGAACTCGGTCTGCGTGATGTTACAAAGCCGCATGCCGGGCAGCGCCTTGAGCGTCAACATCGCCACGCCGGCGCGGTCGTAGTGGTAGTTTCTAGTGGAGCGGTTGCCCATGATGTGGGAAAAGTGCGGTGTTCACGCCGGGGTTATCACGCCGAAGCCCAATGGATTCTTCAAGGTCGCACCATGCCTCCCCGGTGTTTGGCAAAGGCGCACAGCGAGTCGACGACGGTTTTTCCAAAGGAGGGCTTGAACTCAACAACGTCTGACTCGCCCTTTGAAATTATTCCATTAACTAACATATTGCTAATTAATAGCATTAAGAAAAGACGCCTCAGTGGTCAAGCAGGAAAAGCAAGCGGCAGCGAACAACCCCTGCGAGGATGAGGGGCGGCTGAACGACCCCGACCTGCGCGAGAACTTCATCGAGCGCGTCTTCACGCTCTGGCGCTTCCCGCGGCCTTCAGACCTTGATGATCCGGGTTTCCGGTTTTCCCTGCTGGGAGGGCGATGAGGAAAGGTAAGGTTCCGAGGCATAGCGGGCGAGAGTCCTGAATTCCTCCAGGAGCCGTGTCATGGTTTCAATAGCGACCTCTGTATCCCTGACGATTTCCAGGGTTTCCTGCGGGGTGGGACTTTTTTTCAGGCGGAAGAGGCACATACCCAGGACGGTGGCTGGTTGCCCGAGGTGGTGGCACATGGCGCCCATGCTTTCCACCATCACGCGCTGGCGTTCCGCCTCCAGTTCAACCGCATGGCGGCGTTCCAGCATATGGATCCGGTCCTCCGCCAGCTTGACGAGGCGCTCCATGTGGCGCTGGACGGCGGCCAGGTCATCCTCATCCTCCGTGAGGGTCACCTCATCGGGGATGCCGCCATCGGCGAGGGTGCTCAAATAGCGGCGGAGCCGCACGATGCTGACGGGGTACTTCAGGAGCAGGGTGTATCCCAGCAGGATGACGAGCAGGACGACAACGCCGGCGCCCCAGACGGCTTCGGGCGGCAGGGTGGCGCCGTCGAGATGGCCCTTCCAGATCCAGGCCAGGATCAGCGTCGGGAGGACCGTGATCAGCAGGGCCGCCACCGCCACCTGTCCCCAGGCGCCCCGTCGCGAGAGGGAGAGCGACTTGCGGGATATGCGAAGCGGCGGTCGATGCGGGCTTGTGTTCATGATGCACCAGGACATTCCGAATCTGAGGATAGTGTATCGTTCGGAAGGGAGAGAGGGAAGAGAATACGCAATGGTCATTATCCAAACATGGGTAGCACCCCCACCCGATCACAAAAGCTGGCTTAAAAAAGTGCGTGCGGGGACGACCACCGGGTCTTTCTGGAGAAAACAGTCTGACTCGACATAAGGCTCTTCGATAACCACCTGAAATGCATGTTTGGCGCCCGCTGCGCCTGCATGAGCGCCAGCGCTGGCGAAAGATGTGATTCCGCGTTTTTCACTTCGTGTTTCTGCTTGTCGCGGATAAACGATTCATTAAAGACTCAACAAATACCTGATCAGGGGAATATACTGGACATGACCGATACGCCCTGGCGTGCGGTGCCGACCCAGAATCAGGCTGTTTTTATAGAGCATGACTTGTTTTAATTCCTCCGGTCGGATCTGCGTGGTCCATTTGATTTCGACAGGAAAAAACGTCTCATTCTGCAAATAGGCAATATCTACCTCGCCTTTGGCACCCTTGATATAATAGGTCTTGCCGTATTTCCGGTAAAAGTGCGCCACAGCAACCGTCTCGACCAAGGCTGGAGTGCTTTCCACCGTCATTTTTCCCAGCATTGTTTCTACGGCGTGAAAGATAAACGGATCCTCAAAATAGAGTTTCTTCGCCTTTTTAGGTGCCGCCGACAAGGTATGTTCCGCCAAAGCCTCCTGGACGATCACCGCATGCATGTCTTCAAGGATCGCCACATAGTCACTCACCGTCTTGTGGTGCTCAATCGAAAGCTCCTTGGCCAGCGAAATCCAGGAAACCTGCGAAGCATAGGTCTTCATCATACCCCTTAGCACTTCAAGGAGATACTTCTCCTGCTTGTTGTGTTTCAGGATATCGCCACGTAGCCACTCCGCATACGTTCTGTACGTCGCCGCCTCGATGCGTCCGCCCCTGAGCATGTCCGCTATCGCTGTCAGATAGCCGCCATGCAGGAGATACTCATCAAACAGGGTTTCAAGTTGCGGCAGCCGTTCCTGATAGTCGGGCAAATCAATGG
>CAZMSS010000121.1:0-8516 GCA_964568965.1 uncultured Verrucomicrobiota bacterium
ACGCTTGATGGTCAGCGCGCGATCATGGGCGCTGATCCCCGTGGTAACTCCCTCCCGGGCATCCACCGATTCCATAAAGGCAGTTCCGAAATGGTCACCCCCCCCGCGGTTCACCATGCTCCGGACATTCAACTTTTCCAGTCGCTCCCTGGTCATGGCTACGCAAATGAGCCCGCGCCCGAATCTGGCCATGAAGTTGATAGCCCGATCAGTCACCTTGTCGGCCGCCATCACCAGGTCACCCTCATTTTCGCGATTTTCGTCATCCGTGATGACGACCATCCTGCCCCGGCGGATATCCTCAAGCACATCCTCAATCGGGTCGAAAATGTCTTTTTTCTTTGTCATCGCAAACTCCCTGCCGGGCAGCGCCCGCACTGCAAAAAATATCCCGAAGACCACAATAGTCTTCGGGATAGAACACGGCACAGGTATGCCGGCCTGTCTTCTCCCATCCAGACTGAGCAGCGCATCAAGCGCCGTCATCACTGTCGGCCACGGCATTTCACCGTGTCTGCCCTGCTTTCGCAGGACTCGCGGGCTTTAACCGCCGGTTGGGATTATCCGCCATTCAGCGGGGCACCCTGTCCCGAAGACAACCACATTAATCACATCACACGCAACATTTCTCCGTTGCGGCGAGTAACATATTACAAAAAGGGCTCTATTTCAATGGCTTTTCCAGCAACAGAAGGTTATCAGTTATTTGTTACTGGTTATCCGAATAACTGATAACCCTTCTCCCCTCACTTCGAATGCTTCGCCAAATAGGACGCCACGCCCTCGGCGGTGGGCTTCATGGCCTCTTCGCCTTCCTTCCAGTTGGCGGGGCACACTTCGCCGTGCTCTTCTGTAAACTGAAGGGCATCAAGGGTCCGGATCGCCTCGTCCACATTACGACCGATCGGCAGGTCATTCACCAACTGGTGCCGCACCACGCCATGGGTATCAATCAGGAACAGGCCGCGTAGCGCCACGGCATCATTCAGCAGCACGTCGTAGGCACGGGCGATCTTCTTGTCCAGATCCGCCACCAGCGGAAACCCGATTTCCCCGATACCGCCCTTGTTTACAGGCGTCTGGCGCCACGCATAGTGGCTGAACTGGGAATCCACTGACACGCCCAGCAGGACCGTGTTCTTCTTGGCAAATGTCTTAGCAGCCTTATTGAAGGCCAGGATCTCCGACGGACATACAAACGTGAAATCCAGCGGATAGAAAAACAGCACCACGTACTTGCCGCGATATGAAGACAACGTGACTTCCGCCATAGAATTATCGGGCATCACCGCCTGCGCGGTAAAATCAGGCGCCACCTTGGTTACTAATACTGACATGTTCATTCCTCCTGTTTTTACTAGTTGACTGTATTCCAACGGCCGGCAACTTACCGGTCAAATCATTGAACTCATAATGATACTATACCGGTATCATTAGCAAGAATTATTTTTGTATTCGTCATGGATACTCTCATCCCACCAGATCCGCCAGACTGACAGCCTTCAACCGTCTGTCGACCTCTCCTTGGATGTCCGTGAATTGACTATGCAGGCGACAAAGGGCTGAGCGTTGACAGGAACGCGGTTCGGACACACAAAGGCTCAACTCAGCCCCTCTTGGTCCTGTGGCTTTAAGGATATCAAACAAACTGATGTCCTCAGGTTTTTTGGCCAAGGCAACCCCACCGCCCTTGCCCCGGCGGGTTTCAATCAGCCCACTGTCAACTAACCGCTTCGCCAGCTTTCGTAAAAAGCGATAAGGGATATCCATTTCTTCCGCCACGGCGGCCGATGAAACAGAGTCCACACCCTGCTTATATCGATCCGCCAGGGCCAACGCCAACCTCATGGAATAATCAGTTTCTCGGGTAATCATGCATCCTCCGCATATTGATACACAGAAGGTATCATTAAGGCGGTGGCGGCGCAAGCTTCACTTTGCAACAGGCATCACACTAGAGCTCAATCACTCAGCCGCCAGAAATTCTTTCGCCAAGTCTGCAAAAACATGGGGGGCATGCTGATTGAGTTCCTTCAGCATCGCCAGGCAGACGTCACGAATCTCCCATTGAGCACGACGGTGACAGCGCACATGGAAAACATGACGCCACTCGCGAAAATTCGCGGAGATGATCATTTCGGTGGTGCAGGCATTGGGCAGGACGAACCGGGCATCCTCATTCTTGAGCCCCTTGTCCTTCCACTTCTTGTACATGGCCCGGATAACCTCCATGTCACGGTCAAATTCCACCTTGCCGTCAGCCTTCACCGAGGGTGGCATCACCCACTCGAAATTTCCCTCGGACACATAGCGTTGGCTTTTCTGCGAGACGGCGAGGAGGCGGTGCCGGACAAGCTGATGGGTCATGGCGCGGGAAACATCACCGACCCGGAACGTGGCATAGGCGTGTTCAAAGGGGGATTCATGTCCCATGGCAATGAGTTTTGGAAGCAGTTCCCCCAATTTCTCTGGCACCATCTTGTCTCCGCTCTGGTAACAGGTCCGGGCGGCGATCTCGATAATTCTTTCAGCATCGGGAGTAATGGCAATGAGTTCTACTTTCATGAGATTGAGTGTAATGACATTGCCCTGTCTTTCAAGCCCAGACTAACTATGATAAACTTCTTGCCGAGGACGGCCTGAAAGGCATAATGCATGTGTTTTCCCGCCAAGGACGGCGGGCCCGTAGCTCAGTTGGTCAGAGCGGAGGACTCATAATCCTTTGGTCGCAGGTTCGAGCCCTGCCGGGCCCACTTTATTCAAGTTTCATTTCAATCTTTTCAGCGCTACCGGGATTATGGTAATGTTCATTTATCAATGGGGGAGCTTATGAAACCGTTTACGGCGATGCGAAGCATGCTAGCTAATTGGGTGGGGGGACGAGGTTACCGTAGGCAAACCGTGCGGTATGACTGCAATATCCCCGTAGAGGTGCATCTCGACTCCCCTGGTCATCTCTCCATTTTCACCGCCGTGGCGTGCAACATTTCCGCAGGAGGAATGTTAATCAAATGCCCCACTCTGCCGGACTCATTGACTCCCTGCCATGTGTCTTTCACAGTACCGGATTGGTTCCCTTTTCCCCGCGCTGATCGTGATGCCGTGGCCTATGCAAACGTGCGTCACACAAATCCGATGCATTCAACGTTTGGCGTTGCATTCAGCAGTCCTCTGACATTTTGAACTATTGAATTCGGAGTGGTGACATGGCTGTTCCTATCCTCTGTCTGGTCTGTGTTTTTTTTCTCTTCTGGATCCTGATCCTAAAGAGTGAATTGAGCCAGTTGAAAGAAGACCTTGAGCGCAGTAAAAGTATCCTTAAGTCGAAACTGCAATCAGTACAAGAAGAGGTCAAAGTCGAGGAAGGTCGCTCAATGAAGGGGCGGGCAGCGGAAGGCAGCCTTCTTAGGTTCCCATAATACCTTCCACATTTTAAAGGCTTGGACCTGACATGCATTATCGATGCAGTGCGCGCACGATACATCGACCTACATTTAAATCTTTGACGGTTCTGACCCTGGCATGGCTCGGAGTCAATGTAGCTGTCGCGTCCGTTGCTCCGGCAACAGCGCCGCCAGGGGGATTGTCGACATCCAATACGCCGCAGATTGTAATCCTGACCTTTGATGATTCCGTGACGTCTAATTCGTTCGGGTTGGTCCAAGGGGTGCTGACCAATCATGTAAACCCGAACGGGCACCCCATCAAGTCTACATTCTTCGTATCACTTGACTCAAAAGTGGATTACGGGCTTGTGAATCAGCTTTATGCAGCAGGCCATGAGATCGCGATCCATACAATGACTCACTCCACTTCCACCAATACCGACCTATCAACGTTCAGGCAGGAAATTGTGGGTTGCAGAAAGGCACTTTCAGAATTTGCGGCTATCCCCTTGGAGGATATTGTCGGATTCCGGGCTCCTTATCTGAAATTCAACAACAACTCATTTCAAATCCTGGCTGAAAGGGGATTGAGGTATGACTCCAGCATGGAGGAGTGGCCGGGGAGTTACAGCACCAATGCCTCACAGTATCTGTGGCCGTATACGCTGGATAGCGGAGTAGCTCAGTCCAATCGGACGGGTGCTTTCCCGATACAGCCAATCCCGGGAGTCTTTGAGATACCAATTTGGGATCAGGTAACCTCAGGGGTGTCGGCAGTATCGATGGATCCGCCCGATTCCATGGACTCCAACGCCGTGATCTCCCTCTGGAAAACAAATTTTTTACTTCACTACCAAGGCAATCGTGCGCCCTATGGCATCTATCTCCATGCCACATCCACCAACCAGTGGCTATCAAACACAAACTATCCTTGGCGAAGCGATACTCTAAATACCTTCATCGAATGGTCCCGAACTTATTCCAATGTGTGGTTCCTTTCGATGCGGGATCTTGCCAATTACATGCAGGAACCGGTTACGGCAAGTCAGGCGCCAACATCCCCCATATTCCAGACCATGGCACATGCGCCTTATCCGACCAACCTTATCTCGCGTTGCCTGTACCCCAATACCAGTTTCTTTGTCTGCGGAGACTGCCCTCCCGTCTATCCCGCCCCGACAAACATGTATTTTGCAGCGACACCCATCCTAGACGGAGTGTTGACGGTTGCTGTAAATTCAAATATCTACAATAAGCTGGAATACCATCTGGCTTATAGCAACGATGCCGGAGAGTCCGCCGTTGATTGGCACGCGAGCTTCGAATTCCCTACAAATACGGCCTTCGTCAAGGTCTACGATGGAACCTCCAAACTGGAGACTAATGCCGGCATAATCCGTGTGACGCTGAGACCCGCGATGTACCTACTTCCGTTATTGCCTGGCTCAACCGAAACTAATGTCTACTTCACTGTCGAAGGCCTCACCTCCACAAATATCCAGTTATCCTCAATAACCCTTTACGGGCTCCGCCCGGTAAGGCCTACCCTTCTAGGCTTAACCGCTGTAACGAACGGGGGGTTCATTGCAACCTGGGATGATTCGGCATATGGCTATTCCCCGGAATTTTCCACCAATCTTGTCGCCGATGAATGGCATTCCTTCCCCAACCTCTATGGGACGACAGCTTGGTTGTGGGTTCCGCCCGCATCAGCCACCAGTGCCTTCTTCCGGGTCCGCGGGATCCCCTAAAAGCAAGGCACCAAACAGGGCCTTACCCTACTCCTTCTCACCACCGATCGGGATTTCGCCAAGTTTCCCGGGTTGAAATGGCGTCATCCTCTGGGTTAGGACTCCACCACCTCCGCACATCGAGGCGGAAATACACGACAATCTTCCTGCCCCTGTTGGCCCCTGGTGGCCAATCTCACTCCTCCGGACATCGGACCAGTAAAAGCCGTTGTAATCCAGCGCAGAGAGACTAATGAATAACGACCGCTATCCCACTGTTATCACCCTGATCTCGTACCGAGATGGTATTGTTCCCGCCAACATTTTTCCCCTCATAAATGGCGGTCAACCCTCCACTGGCGCGAATGGTGCCACGCGCCGGATCACTCACCGACCACACCAGAGGCAGGGCAAGACTGCCATTAGAACTAGTCATGGAGGCCGTGAAGGTCAACGTCGCCCAATCATTCGTCACTGTCACACTCGCCGGATCGATTGTGATGACATTGTCCGCAGTCTGCGTCGACTCACACCCCACTATCATCAGTCCCGTCACAACCACCATCACAAAACCTGCTATAACTACTGATATACTCGTTTTCATCGTCATCTCCTTACTTATTATGCGGTTAAATATGATGCAGTTCCTTTATTGCCACGAAGTGAACATGTACAAGCTCGGCGGAAAAGAGGGAGGTGCTTCGGATGCATAGCGCTGGTCAAATTTGTAATTCTTGTGAAACCCGTGAAATGGACTAGTCGGCTGGCCAACTGCTCCGCGTGTAAATTGGCTCACCCCTCCGAAAAGATTGATGTATTTCCCCCCAATGTTCATGGTGTAGTTATCGGCATTCAACCCACCCGAGGTAATCATGATCGAAGCATGGATGTCTATTGAATTCACGCCTTGAATATTGACGCTATCCACCGCCATCAATCCCAACATGTCATTGACATTGGCGACATTAAAACTCGCATTCCAAGGATCAGGGTTGGCGCCACTGGCCGATTCATAAACAATGTTGCTCACAATATTAATCGCATGGCGTGACGCAAGAGTCACCTGGCCATTCACAACTCCCTGCACATAGACATTCCCGTCAACATAGATGGTACCATTCAGGGAGGACAACGTGTTGGTCATTTTCGCGCCGCTCGGCCGTTTCTGGTATACAAACTTTCCGATCGAATTGGTGTTGAAGAAGGTGAAATTGTAGTCGCCTGCAGCCCCACCCTCCAAATCCAACCCGCCCAACTGGGACTCGGTCTGAATATCAGTAATATGATCGCCAAACTGTCCCTGGATATCCAACGGAGCGGCATTAAGAGCCAAACCACCCTGCCATACCGCATTAAATTGAGCGGCGGTGGGATTCCACCCATTGTAATCAACAGTGCTGGCACCGGAACTCACCAGTTGCTTAAAAATTGGTCCGGCAGGACCTATGATGTGCAACTGATCATCAGTATAAACCGGACCATCAAGCGTATCACCCGTTGCAAAGTTCACACCGTTCTCGGAATGTGACGCATGCATGTAACCCGCATAGTTCAACAGCCAGGCCCTGACCACAACAGTATGCGTGCTTCCCCCCTGGGCCTGCCCCACGGATGTGATGACATATTTCTGAAGGGTGTGGACTGAATTGTCCCACCCTCCGGAAGTATCATCCACTATGCTCACGGAATAGCTTCCTTTGCTAGTCACACCACTCAGCACATTGGTACCCAAAAGAGTTCCAGTTCCAACCGGTTTGGGAATCACTGAATACCGTTTCCGCTTCATTTGACCGATTGTCTTGGCCCGTTCCATCCCGGCTTCCGCAGCCCAGAACGCATTCGCGTCATTCACCGCATACGAAACCTCAAGGCCGGTTCCCGTGCCCAATTGCATGAGCCCTGCGCCGAGGCCACCCATTAACAAAACCAATACCATCACCAACACCAGCACGCCACCGGCTTCGGTATTTGTTTTGGTTTTCATGGCTTAATTCCTTAAGAAAATGCTGTAGGGCATATCCAGAGTTTCAGTACCTTCGACCAAACCGAGGGTGACGGCGACAATGGTCTTATCAACTGTTGTGTTTGAAACCACACACGAAAACGTGCCAACCCGGTTGGCAATCAACGTTGACGCCCCCCAAAGCAAGTTTGATCCCGACTTGGAAAACGCTTGCGTGGCGCCATTGGTCATCACTAGGGTCAAGGTGCTCGCACTCCATGTGGCGTTACTTGCCCCCCTTCCTATCCGGTCCATTGTCCGCATGGCAACGTCCGCGTCGCCCTGCATAGCCGCCTCGGCTCTCAACCGCGTCCAACCCCTGAACCCGTAGACCAGCACCGAGCCGAAAACAAGCGCCAAAATGGCTGCGGAAGCCATCCCAGCCATCAGTTCCACCAAAGTAAAACCGCTCTTTCCACTAGTCTTCATATGACCTTCAATACGAACCCAATAGTGTCTGCAGGACAACCAACGCTCCCGACCTTCCAGGGTAAGCTACCGAGACCGTGACTTGCACACAATCGTACGACGCACTGCCCCCATCTGCATCAATATAGCTGATGGCATTCGTCACCGGCATGGTCACGCCATTGAGGATCACATTAGTGGACCCGGACGCCCACTTACAAAACCCGGTCCGTTTGACATTATTTATGACCCCCGTGCGCGGATTGGGCAATAGATTGGTTACCGATCCCCATGCGGTACCACGCCACTCCTCAAGATATCCGTTCGCCAGCGCGAGTGCACACATTCGATTCCGCTGGATGGTAACCGTTGAATCCGCCTGGGCCAAATAGGCCGCCCCGGCAATGGCGATGACCGCCAGAATGATGACACTCACCAAGACTTCAACTAGTGTGGAGCCGGATTTCACATCCCACCCCCCCCCTTATACAACCGCACCGTCTCCCGGTGTCCGCCTTTGCTGACCACGGTGACCTTATCTGTGCTGATTGCTTCAATCTTGAACCCATCCACCTCATCTCCAACTCCAAACACCCCCTTATCGGTCATAATCATGGGGTTATTTCTCTCCCGAATCACTCCCGTCAACCTGAAAGACACCTGGGGTACTGCTTCAACTTGCACGGGATCCGGAGTCACATAAGGCGCCCGATTCTGGAGATTTTTAAGCGACAACGCGGTCACAGGCTCTGCCAGCCAGGCCGTAACCCCCGCCGCCGTATTACCCAGCTTCGCTCCAATATCCTCTGCCATGGCCGGAGTAATGTCGCCCACCTGTCCCATACCTGAGTCCCCATTTCTATCCGCCACCACCCTTGACATCAAAATCAGATCCGAAGAGCACACCGTCTCCGGAATGAGTCGTGTCGTCTTAAGACTGACCTGGACCGCACGGAAACGGCGTTGAGGCTGCCCCAAATAGTCCAACAT
>CAZMSS010000122.1:0-8495 GCA_964568965.1 uncultured Verrucomicrobiota bacterium
TCGGAGATGTGTATAAGAGACAGGGGTTTAGACCACCTTGACCAGGCAATAGTTCTTTTTCCCGGCGCGCATGACGAGGACGCGGCCGTCGACCAGCATATCGCCGGTGATTTTCCCGGTGGGCTCGGTGATCCGGATATTATTGATATAGAATCCACCCTCCGTCACCAGCCGGCGGACCTCGCCCTTGCTCTTGCTCAGCCCGGCCGCCACGGCCACATCCAGGAACCCGTTCCCCCGCACTGAATCCAGCGGCAGTTCGCGTGACGGCACATTGGCGAACACCTTGACCAGGTCATCGGCCTTCATTCCCTCCATGGAGCCCCCGAAGAGGACCTCGCTGGCACGCTGGGCAATGGCCAGCCCCCCTGCCCCGTGGATCGTCCGGGTCATTTCCTCCGCGAGCGTCTTCTGGGCGAGCCGCTTCTCGGGGGCGGCCGCCATCTCCCGGGCGATCTCCTCAATCTGCGCCATCGTCAGGAAGGTGAAGATCTTCAGGAACCGGATGACATCGGCGTCCTCGGTCCTGATAAAGAACTGGTAGAAATCATAATACGGCGTGCGGTTGTGATCGAGGTAGACGGCGTTACCGGCGGTCTTGCCGAACTTCTGGCCGCTGCTGTCGCAAATGATGGGGAACGTCATGCCGAAGGCCTCCCCGCCCCGCAGCCTGCGGATCAGGTCCACGCCGGCGGTGATGTTCCCCCACTGGTCGGAACCGCCGATCTGGAGTTTACACCCCTCGTGATCCCAGAGGTGCAGGAAATCATAGGCCTGGATGAGCTGGTAGCTGAATTCGCAATAGCTCATGCCGGCATCGCTCTCCATGCGGGCCCGCACGCTTTCCTTGCCGAGCATGGTCCCCATCCGGAAATGCTTGCCGACGTCACGGAGGAATTCGATGTAGCTGAACCGCCCCATCCAGTCGTTGTTGTTCACGATCTTTGCCGGCGCGACCTTGCTGTCGAAATCCAGGAAGCGTGACAGATTCTCCTTCACGCCCACCAGATTGCGCTCGACGTCCTCGTGCGAGAGCAGATTCCGTTCGCTTGACTTGCCCGAGGGATCGCCAATCATGCCGGTGGCTCCGCCCGCGAGGGCGATCACCGGATGACCCGCCCGCTGAAAGTGGGCCAGCCCCATAATGGTGACAAAGTTGCCCACCTGCAAGCTGCTGGAGGTCGGGTCAAATCCGGCATAAACCGGCGTCGGCGACTCAACCTGTTTCAGAAGCTCGGGGCTGGTCGCATTGTCGAACAAGCCGCGTTCCTTAAGCACTTCAATCACATTGGCCATAATCGTGTCCTTGCACTCAAAAAAACGAGGCGCCCCGTTGGTAGTCCGGCGCGCCTCGTCACGTTACTGCTTTGACAGGAATTACTTGTCTCTGCCGCCGGACTTTTCTCCCGGATGCCACTCGTCATCCTTGGCACCGAAAGCGGCGTCAAAGGCACCGGCCAGATCAACAAGATCCTCGCCCGGGCGCAGCCCTTCGAGCATCTCGTCTTTCACGACAAATTCCTCATCCGACACGCTGGCCGCCTTGATGCTCAGACCGATCTTGCGATCCATCTGGTCGATGCGGACAATGCGGGCCTGAACCTCCTGGCCGACCTTCAGCACGTCCTTCACCTTCTCAACGCGATCATCGCTGATCTGCGAGATGTGCACCAGGCCGTCGATGCCTTCCTCGATCTCCACGAAGGCGCCGAAGGACGCCAGCTTGGTGACCTTGCCCTTGACCATCTGGCCGATCTTGAGACGGGCCGCGATGGTGGACCACGGATCCTCCAGGGCCTGCTTCAGGCCGAGGCTGATGCGCTGGTTGTCGGGATCGACTTCCAGGACAACGGCGGACACCTCATCGCCCTTCTTCATGATCTCGGACGGGTGGTTGACCTTGCGGGTCCAGGACATGTCGGAGACATGGACCATGCCGTCAATCCCCTCTTCCAGCTCCACGAAGGCGCCATAGGAGGTCAGATTGCGCACCTTGCCGGAGACACGGGCCCCGATCGGGTAACGCATCCGGACGCCATCCCACGGATTCTCCTCGGTCTGGCGGATACCCAGCGCGATCTTCTGCTCTTCCTTGTTGACGTTGAGCACCACGACATCCACTTCCTGGCCAACGGCCAGGACATCGGAGGCGCGGGCAATGCGCTTGGTCCAGGAAATCTCGGACACATGCACCAGCCCCTCGACGCCCTGTTCGATCTCGACGAAGGCACCATAGGGAACCAGGTTGACCACCTTGCCGCGCAGGCGGCTGCCCACGGGGTACTTGGCCTCGATGTTGTCCCACGGGTTGGCGCTGCGCTGCTTGAGTCCAAGCGAAACGCGCTCCTTCTCCATGTTGACGTCCAGAATGACGACTTCGAGCTCCTCGCCCACCTTGACCATCTCGCCCGGGTGGTTGATGCGACCCCAGCTCATGTCGGTGATGTGCAGCAAGCCATCCATACCGTCGAGATCCACGAACACACCGAAATCGGTGATGTTCTTGACCATGCCCTTGCGGACCTGGCCGACCTTGATCTCGGTCAGCAATTCGCGCTTGCGGTCGCGGCGACGGTCTTCCATCAGCTCGCGGCGCGACAGCACGATATTGCGCCGGTCGTCGTTGATCTTGATAATCTTGAATTCGAGGGTCTTGCCCACCAGCGCATCGGGATCGTGCACGGGAGAGACATCCACCTGGGATCCGGGAAGGAACGACTCGACGCCGCCCACATCCACAATGAAACCGCCCTTGACGCGGCTGTGCACGTTGCCGTTGACGATGGAGCCTTCCTTGTAGGTTTCAAGGACCTGGTTCCAGCGCTCCTGCTGTTCGGCGCGGCTCTTGCTGAGCATCACCAGGCCTTCGTCATCCTCAATGCCCTCGAGCAGGACATTGAAAACATCACCCGGCTTAACCACGGAAATATCAGGGAATTCACTGGCGTGAATCATACCCTCAGACTTGTAACCAATGTCCACGAGGACGCCGTCGCCGCGAATTTCCAGGACTTTGCCGGGAATAATCGAGCCTTCGGAGAACGTCTTGAGGGTTTCTTCGTACATCCGAGACATCTGGGCCCTTTCGGCGTCTTCGACAACCGCCGGCGCAGCGCTCTTCTTATGCTTTTTAGCCATACACTACTTTATGTTGTTGTTATTACCTCAGTTACACGGGCTAGCGGAACCGGAGACACCCCCGGGAAATCCCGCCACCCACCGACTAAGAACCGGCGATAATCTCGAAATACCCCCTGCGACGCAAGCAAAAACTGCCATCCGGCGTAATGGGTAATTCATACGGTGTTTCATGTTTGGGCTATAAATTATCATTTTCCCGGAATTACCTGAAGTTCCTGGAAGGCGGTGTTTTCGCCGCCGATTTCGCCGGTCACGGGCAACACGGCCCAGACCAGCCAGCGGAAGCTTCCCAGCGGCTTGCCGTCACTGCGGCGGATGCTCGTGGCTTGGTATTCCCGGGTGTCAGCCTGTCGCGTATCGACCGCCGCAAGCGGCGTGAACAGCGCGGCATCGGTGACATTCCATCCCGGATCCGTGGCGGCATTGCTGCCGTAGAGGATGTAGTTCTGCTTGGCGCGGTTTTTTCCGCCCGACGAGAAGGTATTGACCTGGCCCAGGCTTTGCGGAGTTGCGAGATCGAGCTTGTACATCCCGTTATCAATGCCGTTGGCGAAAATCGGACCGAAACCCCTGACCACCTTGCCATCAACCAGCGCGTCGATCGGGTCGTTCCGGGTGGCCGGGCCACCGGCGGAAACTTTCGACGGCACCACGGTCGTCGCCAGTGGAACGTGCGTGAACTGCGTGTCCGCCCGGGTCTCCGCGACAACATAGGTGTAGGCTGTCAGATCAACCGGCAGCAGCTTCCGCTGCCGATTGATTGTGAGAGCCAGCTTCCGGCCGGCGGATTGATCGGCCATGGCCGCGATGTCAGCGATTGATTTCACCTCCCTGGAATTGCAGGTGATAATCACATCGTTCTTTTGAAGGCCGGCCTTGGCGGCGTCGCTGGCGGGCGGCACGTCGAGGAGCACCACGCCGCCGTCGGCGCTCAGGCCATAGGACGCCCGGTCGGCGGGTCCGGCCAGGTCGCGCGCCCGGGCCTGCCACAGCCAGCTGGCGGCGGCGTTGAGTTTGGGAATCGGCCCGGCGAACGTCAGTTTGATCGGATAGGCATTGCACTCGTAGGGCGCCTTGGGCGGCAGTTGGATCTGCAACGAGTCGGCATCCTGACTGAAGGTTAGTTTGTCCGCGGAGCCCACCAGCATCACGCTCTGCAGGGTTTTCAGGTCGATGCGGTACTTGCCGAGAGTCTTGATGGCAAGCGTGGCGCCATCACCGGGCCAGCCGAGGGGGGTGACGTAGAGCACGGTGTTGGCCTTGTTGCGGGTGAAACGGATGTCTGCGGCAGAGCCGCTGGAAATCCCGTTGAAGTTCTTCTGCCCTTCCCCGAACGTTTCCCAGGAACGCGCCGCAAACACGGCTTCGCCGATGAGATCGAAGTCATGGCCCATGACCTTGAGCATGGTGAGGGTCTCCTCTTCCAGCTCGCCATCGGGTGTCAGGGGGACGTTGAGCAGCAGGCCGCCATTCTTGCTGACCACATCGATAAGGGTGTGCACGATTTCAAAACCCTTTTTATAGTTCTTGGTGTCATTGCGCCACCAATACCATTCACTGTTCATGGTCTTGTCAGTCTGCCACATGCGCGGCTGGGCGGACCCGGGGTATTCGAACTCGTAGTTTTCGACGCCGATTGGACAACCCCCCTTGAAGTTGGCCACCGCCTGCAATTTTCCATTGTTCCACGCCTGGTTCTCGTTGTAGAGATGCGCCACGACATTATAGCCCGCCTGCTTGAAGGGCGGCCCTCCGTCGGTGTAGTAGAGATCGGGATGATACTTGTCGATGAGGTCCTTCATCCGGTCCTCGAAGTTCTTCTCAAAGGCCGGCGGCCCGACATCCTGCGGCCCCTCATAGCCCGGTTCGCTGTTATTCCAGGGGACGCCATAGAGGTCCGCGAATTTCGGATCCTGGCCATCATAGGGCACGCCGGCCAGCGGGCCGGTCTTGTCGGCGCCATGCGCGGTCTGCAGCCAGCGGAAGGTCCGGGCGACATGGGAGGCCACGCCGAAATGCAGTCCGTTGGCCACCGTGGCTTTCTGCCACATCCCGACCACGTCCTTCCCGGCGGTGGCCACAGAATTCCAGCGCGGCTGGTATTTCGAATCCCACATGTCGAAATTGTCATGGTGCGCGGCCACCGGCACCACGTAGCGGGCGCCTGCCTGCTTGTAGAGTTTGACATATCTGTCGGCCTGGGCCTGGTCGAACTTGGGCGCCTTGAAGAGCTTGCACAGGTCCTTGTATCCGAACTTGGACGGATGCCCGTAGGTGGCGCAATGGTAGACATAGGCGGGGTCACCCTCCTGATACATCCGGCGGGCATACCAGCAAGACACCACGCCGGGGATGCTTTCGGGCCCCCAATGCATGAAGATCCCGAGCTTGGCATCCTGGTACCATTCAGGCGCTTCGGCCTGCCTGAGGGAGTCAATGGTCGGTTCGTAGTGGACCGGCGTGGCGGCTCTAACGTACGCCAGCGGCGCTGACAACAACACGGCCAGCCCGCATGACATGATTAATTGTTTTTGCATTCTAACCGACCTTGGGCGGAGCGAAGCCGGCGCGGTAGTCGCGGTGGACGATGGTCCTGGTGGCTTCGGCGTGATTGGTAAACGCGAGTTTGGATTTATTCCAGAGGAGTTCCTGGCCGGGGAAACGGGTCGCCTTCACGGCTAATAGAACGGCTTCGGTGATGCGCACGGCGTCCTTGAACGGGGCGCGCAATTCGACCTTTTTGCCAAGACAGTTATCCACCCAGGCATGCCAGTGGTTGAGAGGCTGGAGATGCAGCGGGCCAATTAACTCCCGCCAATCCACTTTCTTCCCGTTCTGCCAGATCACGAGGTTGCCATCGACCTGGAGGGCCAGGGTGCCCCCCTCAAAAACCACTGCCATCATGGCATCATCCGTGAGTTGCTCGGGAATCCGCAACTGGTCGGGCGTGGGAATCTGGCCGGAATCGTAATAGTGGAGGGGAAAGGACTTGTTGGCGAAACGGTCGGAGTTGACCTTGTAGGTGACGGTGGCTTTGCAAGGGTTGACATGAAAGAACTTGCTGGCGGGTTCCGGGCAGTCGGTTTTGACCGAAACGGGAGAAGACAATTCACCGTAGGCGAAGAAGATCACGTCGAGCAGGTGGCAACCCCAGTCACCAAGGCCGTTGTTTCCGAAATCCCACCACGAACGCCATTTGAGGGGGACAAGGTTGTCATAATAGGGCATTTTGGCACAGGGACCGAGCCACAGATCGTAGTCGAGGTTGCCCGGCACGTTCGGGTTTTCCTTGAGGAGCTTCTCGCAATTGAAATATCCGCCCCCGGGTGAACCGGTCCAGGCATAGGCTTCGATGGCTTTGCCGAGTTTGTCCTGGCGCAGGACCTCGACGGCAATGCGGCGGCCGGGATTGGCCATGCGCTGGTTGCCAAGCTGTGTGACAAGCTGCGGCTTGGCCTTGAGCGCACGTTCGACCATCACCAGTTCCGCCAACTGATGGACCAGCGGTTTCTGGCCATAGACGTGCTTGTTGTGAGCCATCGCGGTGAGCAGGATCGGCGCGTGCGAGTGGTCGGGAACCGCGACGATCACCGCGTCGAACTTGTCTTCATATTTCGCGAACGCCTCGCGGTAGTCGCGGCAGGTAAAGGCCATGGGATGGTCGTTGGCGGCTCGCGCGAGGCAGTTGGAATCAACGTCGCAGAGGCCGGCGATCTCCACTTCGGGATGGCTGGCGACCTGCGCGCGGTCCATGCTACCGATGCTGCCGACCACGCCGATGGACAGGACACGGAGTTTCCCGTTAGGCGAGGCAGCACGGGCGCGCCCGCTGCCCAGGACAGTCATGGCAAAGCCCGCGGCGGCGGCGGATTGGAGGAAATCGCGACGACTCAGGGATGTATTCATGGTAGTTTTCATCTGTTCAAATTTCTTTCTGCTCAAAATCATGACCGAGATGCGATTAATACAAGTCTCACGGCACTAATTCAAGCGAAACGGGTGGTAGATCCTTTATTCCATATACCCGGAGTGGCCAGGGGTGGGTATGTGCAATCCGGGGCTTAAGTAAGTGCCATTCTTTCCTCTGTCCAGTTTATCGCCCGATGGTTTCCTTCATCGCCTCCGGCTTGGAGCCGTGCTTGACCAGCCAGATTGCTTCGCCTTTTTTGGTTTTGAATGTAATGAGGGTTTGGGCGGTCACGGCGCAGTCATTGGCCTTGACGCCATTCCGGTAGAAGTCGATTTTATCATCAGGCCAGGGATTCCTGACCCTGCACGTGCCGCCCAACTGGGAAACGATTTCGACATAACTGACGGCCCCGCTCTTCGCCGCGGACGACACCAGGAACCCGCCCTTGGCCAGCAGGCGGAAATACGCCGGCTTGGAAACGTCCCACGCCGGGAACACCCGGATCACGGGATCGCCGCCGGCATCCGGCGCGATGCTCTGCAGGAGCCCCTTCTGCAAGCCGGCGCTGAGCATGCCAAAGCCCTGCAGCATGTCATAATAACACTCCTGATGAAAACGGTTGGCGGTGGTCCCGAGTTCCCGGTTGATGTTGCGATCCAGATTGACCAGGATGGCCTGGTATTCGGGGCGCGCGAGAGCCGCGGCATTCAGCACAAACTTCCCGCCCTGATAGCCATAGGTATCTTTCGACGGATTGCCTTTCCAGTCCAGGCCCTTCATGTTGAGCAGATATCCCGGATGTTTCTCGAACGTGTTGTTCGCAAGGCTCCAATCCGAAACCACCTTCAAGGCCTTCTTGTCGGCCGGCTGGGTCTTCAGGGTCTCCCTGGCCTGCTCCACGGTTTCAAGGGTCAGAAGGTCGAAGTTCTCCAGCATCCGCAACCGCGGGCTCTCCGCCCCCCAGACCCCTTCACCGGGGCCGTTGATCGCCGGCCGCCTGGCTTGCGCCCAGGTGGGTTTGTCCGGCGTGTTCGCCAGCACACCGAGAGCCTCGGGATCACTGCTGGGCACATAGGGCGTCAACTTGTCGATGATGTTCTGCCACTCCGGACGCAGCGCCGCATCCACATTCAACAGTTCGGAGGCCTTGATGGCTGCGGTCAGGGTGCCGCGGATGAAGGCGATGTCCTCAACCGTATCCTTCGCGCCATAGATATGTTCGTGGATGTTGCTTTTGTAATGGTGATAAAAGCCGTCGGCCTCGAGTTTCAGATGCGGGGTGTTCCGATAGAACTCGGCCGCACCCTTGATCATTTTGTAGGACTCCTTGAGGACTTTAAGATCCAGGGTGTAAAGATAACGTTCCCAATAATGTTCGGCCTTTTCACTCCCGTTGATGGTGGTCAAACCGGTCCAGCCCGAGGGCAACTGCCACCTGGAATCA
>CAZMSS010000123.1:0-8482 GCA_964568965.1 uncultured Verrucomicrobiota bacterium
GGTATAGATTTTCTCAGGACCGTCCTGGGGGTGCGGGCTCAACACGGTCACGGTCCCCTGGCCGTTCATGGCCTTCAGAATCGCAAAGTTTGTTCCGCTGGTTGCCCCATAAAGAAACACGGTATTGCTCATCGCCTGCGTTGTTGGGCTGGATGGTGTTGTATTGGTTGATCCGAAACAAAGGTATCCATCCGTCCACGTCGATCCGTTGACGTGGAGAGCGGTCTGTGGACTGTTGGTGCCAATGCCAACTTTGATCGAGCTCGCCGCCGTTTGGCCTCCAGAAGTCACTCCCAATCCATCCGTGATGTTAAGTGTTGCTCCGTCAGACCGAGCAATGGCCATGAATTGTACAGTGTTAGGGGATCGGTTGGAATACGAGTTATTCGTGGTCATCAAATACAGCGCGTTTGTGTTCCCTACGGTGGACCCAGACGGAATCAGTGAAAACAGTCCGGCCGAGTACCATCCAATCAAACCCGCGTTTCCGAAATACATCGGAGTCCCTGTTAAGCCTAAGACGGAGTTTCCGATGGTAATGGAACCCACCGTTACATTTCCATTTGTCTTCACAGAAAACTGCGGGACCGGATTCCCGATTCCGTTGAGAACAAAATACGTCATGGCATTTGTCGCAATCCCAAACTGCCCTCCATCCGCAATCATCTGCCAGAACGCGCCGCTCGTGGCGTTGGTGATGCGGAAGATTCCGTTGCTCACGACTACGGCTACGTTGCTCGCAGCGGTGGCGGTAAACAGAGCGGAGCTTCCAACTATTGGATTCGTGAACGTGTTGGTTCCGGTCCAGGTGTTGTTGTCTGATAGTATTCCAACCCCAGATGATGATGCTGGCGTGTTAAATGAAATTTGAGATGGTGTGGCTGTGCCGCCAAACACGCGGATGTTAGGCGCTTGATTTCCTGTATAGGAATCTAGTTTGATGACGCGCCACAGGACCCCTTGGTTTGGTGCGAACGCTACGGTAGGGAATGTCCATAGGCTTTGCAGTGTATTAGTTTTGGAATCACCAACCACCGTGAAGGTCTGGCTATTGTAGTCCCCATACCAAGTGAGCGGGGTGGCGGTAACATAGATATTTGACGAGTAGTAAAGCTCGCAGTGAAATGTGGCGGTTCTCGTCGCGTCTTGCAGGTTGCTCACGCTTAAAAATATGGTGGAGATTACTGGTGAGGACAAGGAACTTAGGTTGGTAGCCGACACTGATCCGCAATAGCTCCCCGCTGCCACCGAGGAATAGGTCCGAACGAAGTCAGCCGGGATCGTGGTCTGGTACGTGTAGTTCGTCATGGTGTATGGATTAGTACCGTTGGTGAGCGACCCGTTATAGAGGACGGAGCCGATGGTTAGAGAATTGACGAGATTGCTCCGGGTGACGAACTCATTCCAAGCGGGTGAGAACTGGCTGGATGATAGAGTCAGCACTGGTCCGGTCATGGTTCCACCACCCCAGGCGGTGTTGCTGGCGCTGATGACGGCGTTGTTGGTGGCCGTGTTGACGTAGTTGGTGGTGGCCAGACCGTTGGTGATGGATGGAGTCACGTAGGAGGTGCCATTGATGGTCACGACTTGTCCGTTGGTCACGGCGACGATATTAGTGCCCGCCGCCACAGCCACTACAGAGGCTAGGCCGGTGATACCAGACCCATCGCCCGCCAGCACATTGGCGGCGTTGGTCAGTAAGTTCACCCCGGAGTAGGAGTTGGTTCCCTGGAGCACGGGAGCGCCCAAGGTATTGGTTCCAGCGCGAGCAAACAGTGGGGAAAGGAAAAGGGACAATCCCGTCAGAAGAGGTATCAGTTTCATGGTGTCAGTTCCAAGTGTGAGTCGTGGTGTTCCATTGTCGGATTGATCCGTAGCCACTGGTGGAATAGGCCAAGGCGGGTTTGGTGATGTCGGTGGGGGTAATGGCTTCGGTGTTTGGGTCGTTCACGTATTGCAGGACGGAGCCGGAACCTCCCCCGCCGCCCCCCCCTCCGGCGCAAGCCGCCGCCACGATACATTCTTCAAGGGAGCGTTGGGAGAGGGCACCATAGCCGTTGGCCATTGCCGTAGCAATCAAAGTGGTAGCATCGCAAGCCATAGGTCAAATTAGCAGAGGAGTGAAAGGGTGATGGCGCGGAGGTCACGTTCAGAGACCCCCGCCAGTTTGTTGGTAGCCGCCGCCGCGACCGCCGTTTTAGCGTCCGCATATCCCGCCGCAGTCCCATAGACAGAGGCGGTGCAGATGAGGATGTCGCGTTCGCTCAGGCCGCTCTCTTTGTTGGTGAGAACGGCCAGAGCTTCCAAAGTTGCAGCGTCACAGGCCACAGGTCAGGTTTTGGTGAGTGAAACAAAGACGAAACACCGGATCAGTTCTTCCTCAGAAAACTCTGATAGGTGTTTGGCCTCAGCCAGCATGGTGTTAAAATCCGATGAGAGCGCATCGGCGGTGTTTCCCAGCGTCCACGCTTTGGACGCCAACGCCGCCCATAGGTCGAGCGGTGTGCTGAGTCCTCCCAGGAACACTTTTGCGTCTTGCCGCATGAGCCTGTGGTTGGCCTCGTAGTTGGTAGTTCCACTGATGGCGTGGATCATTCCAAGCAATGCGATTGCCCGCTTATGTTTCTCAGGCAGGATCGAAAGCTTGGCGTAGTTGTTGTCGAAAATCACCTGAGCCGCAGCGCGGGGGGTGACGGGCGACGTGGGGATGGTTTGGGCCGTGAGAGTGATATTCATTGTGGTTGACCTTCAGTTTCAGGCGTTCGAGCGGACATGTGACGGAGTTCGTCCTCCCAGGACTTGTCCTCGCCACCGGCAGCGCCTTCGCCTTCGTTTTTGACTTGCTCGAACGCCGCGCCGCACGCTGGGCAAACCAACTGAGGTTTGGCGTTCTCCATTCCGCCGGCATCCGGTGCGGCCCCGGCGGGAGCCATAGTGTCTAGAGGCATAAAATGAGTCCAAAGGAGGGGGACAACCCGCCCCCCTCCCTCGGTAGAGGTTAGTCTTCCTGCGGCAGCCAGAAGTCGCCGCCAGTGTAACCGACGACGCCCGCATTGCAGGCGGCGTTGTAGGCCAGCAAGCTCTGGTAGTCAGACTTGCTCGTCGGAGCGGTCGGGGCCGTGTTGCTGCGAGGCACCCGGACGTAAGGCTGAGGCTCGCCGATGGCCATAATCATGCGTTCGATCTCGGGGTAAACGGTTTTCTCGCCCATGCGATATTCGCCGAGCCAATACCCCTTGTTCTTCTTGTCGTTCTGGAAGGCGCAAGGAACTCCCGTGGTGCTGTTCGGGTCAAGAGCCGTGAAGTAATCCGGGCTGTGCCAGGTCCACTTGCCCATGAAGCTCCGGGCCAGACCGAACTTCATTTCATCGTTGATACTAGCGATGTCCGCGACGTAGATCGTTCGGGCATCACGGTTGTAAACATGGTGCAGTCGAATCGGGGCGTTCTTCCAAGCCTGAGAGTAGATCGGCTTGAGACCGAAGGTGGCCGAGACGTTCTCGAATGGATGAACCTGCTCGACCCAGACCGCCCCCGTGAGGGCCGTGCCGGAGAAGTCCTTGCCGTCCATGTCGCCACGTAAACGGAATCTCATCTGGCTCTTGTCCTCCTTGAACAGCCAGTCACCGCACCCGGCATTGATGCCGTAGGAGTAGAAGGCCCCGCCTTTGGAGAAGTCGGCAGCCGAATACATCTGAGTGAGCGCGGGGTTCGCAACCAGCAACCGACGCCGAGTGGTTGCATCCACGGTGACGGAGAACTTGCCTTCCACCAGCCAATCCCGGTCGTGGTAGCCGTTGGCGGCGAGGTCCTCTTGCTGGTTGGCAAGGTATTCCATCGTCAATTGGCCCATCGCGGCGGCGAGCAGTGCGGTGGTTCCGTATCCGAGCGCCGATAGATCACCGTTGGCGTTCAGGTTGATGAGCAAGGAGTTGGCGGACTTCACTAGGGACTGTCCCTGGCTCACCGTGAACATGTTGTCGGTGATGTTGATGGCAACGGGGTTTCCGCTGGCGTCCTGGGGACCGCACAGCCACAAGCCACCGCCCATCGCGGTCGTGCCCGCCTTACGCAGCGTTAGGACACGCAGGAAGTCGGAGCAAATCTCTTCGGGAAGGTCTTGGTATCCATGAGCAATGGCCGCCATCTTGGCGATGCCTTCCTCGATGGTGTTCAATTGGTCCAGACAAAACACGGGGGTCTGGTAGTTGCGCTCGTAAATATCGAAGCGCAGTTGATCCACGCCGTGCCCGATATACTGGCGCGGGGTATCGCAAGGAGACCCGATGCAGGGGTCGGCGACGAATTGAGTCCAGAGACCGGGATCGTTGGGCCGGGTCACGTACACCCGCTCATGCAGGTGGGTGGTACCGGTATGGTTCGGGAACGTCTCGGTCTTGTACATCCCGGTGTAGATGTACGAATGTGGTTTGCGGTCCTTGGCGATGCGCTTGTCCCAGTTGTAGGGTCGGCGACCAAGGAAATCGTTGAATTGCTGGCAACCAGCGGCTGACAATGACATAAAATGGTTCGTTTTTGCGCCAGACAATGCTGGACGCGGTTTTGATAGTTGTGGGTGAAATACCGGATGCGGAAGCCGGTTACGCGGGGCAGGCGGGTCCTGGCCGGGAACGGGCGGCGCTACGTTCCTGCGCTGGGCGGTGGCGCTCTGATGTCTCAGCCCGATAAAATCATACGCCACATTTTTGAAGAAAGCTATTGCGCTCTTTGATACAATGTGTTATCTCTTGGGTGTGGCAGAGACAAAACCGATTCAAAACCGACCAGCGCAAGAGTGGCAGGGGACACTGACTCAAGCGGATGCACTGGAATTTTTCAACATCCCTGCTGACGAGTTTCAGAGGTTAATGATCTCCAAACAGAAGACTGAGGCTTTCACATCTAAATTTCCAAATAGGTTCAACCCCATGCCAAAGACGCTTGAATATATGCGCCTAAGACCGTATCCAAATTCAAGGGGATTGAGTCATTTTGAGGAACAAGTCATGCTGTTTTTCTCTTTTGAAACCGTTTCCGCTGCGCTCGATTTTTTCAACAAATACATTTTGCCCAGAACGAGGAACTGCCGTGAGTGACACATTTTCATGGTCCAAACGGGTCCGCGAGTGGCGCGGCAGGCTGACTCAGAAGGAGGCGGCGGACGCCATTGGGGTGCCCGCGAGCACGTTTCGGGCTTGGGAGTATGGGAAGCGGAATCCCAAGAAGGCCAGCGCCCAGGAGTTTGAGCGGCGGATGGTGGAGCACCCGAATACCACGGCATGAATACCACGGCATGAAGTGCTACATCCAACTGGCCGACTACGGCGCTCTGCTGAACCTACTGCCGCTATGCCTGGCAGACGCGGAGTCCGGGGAAAAGTCCTGCATCGTCACGACCAAGCCCTACGCCGACCTTCTGGAAGGCGTGTCCTACGTGGACTGCAAGGTTGTGGATTGCCAACCGTACGAGATGGACAAGGCCGTAGATTGGACCCTGGACCACGGATTGAGACCGGGTATCTGCACCCAGGTCAACGGCCCCGCCGAATTGGTAAAACGCTACACCTATGAGCCGGTGGGCCAGAAGTCAGCCGTCACCACGTCTTGGCAGAAAGAGCAGTGGAAAGTTGCCGGTAGGTTGGACCGTTGGGATGACTGTCTTCCGTTGAAGTTCGATCGGCGCAACCTTGTGCGCGAAACCCGGCTCTGGCGCGATACGTTCCCGGCCAAGAATCTAGGCAAGAAGCCGATCATGCTTCTGGCGTTGAATGGCAATAGCAGCCCGTTTCCGAACAAGGACTTGCTGGCCTACCTACTGAAGACCACTTTTGGCGACCGCTGGCGCATCGTTGAGATCCCCAAGGCCGCATGTCTCTACGATCTATTGGGGTTCTACGAGAAGGCGTCGTTGCTGGTGGCGGTGGACAGTGCTCCGTTGCATCTGGCGTGGGCGGTGCGGAGCCTGCCTGTCATCGCCTTTGCGAACGACCAGCCGATCATGTGGGCGGGAAGCTCCTGGCGTCCAAACATGGTCTGGTATTGCCGGTATGGCGATTGGCTTGACCGATGGCAGGAGATGATGAGCGTGATTGAAGCTCACCCAGGAGGACCAAATCCCAACATGGTGGCTATCTGGAGTGCCTACGAGTCCAAGCCGCATTGCGCTTTTTCTTTCTGGGATGCGTTACCAGTATCAATCGGGGCTTGCGGCCGAGATAGCGCGGGCCTACTAAAAGATTCCAAGCGCGTGCCCTACCTTCGTGACTGTATCCGAATGGCCATTCAAAAGGCCAAACCTGGGCAGATGATAAACCTAACCCGTCCAGGTGTTCGCACGGTTGATTTGCTTGGCGTAGGCCCGGCCTACTCCTACCGGATGCAGGAAGGCTCCTTCGCCCCAATCTGCGATTTGTTCACCGCCCCCCGCGAATGGTGGAAAGACGCCTTGCAGGACATTCCCGATCTCCTGCTCGATTCTGGCTACTGGTGGAGCGAGACTCTACGGGCCGTTTTTCTCCGTCGCGGGGCGGTGGACATTACCGGGGTGTGCAGCCGTCCAAAGCCTGAAAAGTCCAGTCCACCGCTGACGGAAATACCACCCCGGATGCGACATAACCGCGAGCTTTGTGAGAAGTACATGACCGACAACGGCGTTACTTCCCGCTACCCCGCTGTCACCGAACAGGTGGAGACCATTCCCCTAGACACGTCAAAGCTACCCCCGTTCGCCTACAACCCGTCCATCTGCAAGGTCAACGGAAAGCTCTGCCTTAGCTACCGATACCACTTCGATGGGGACGCCCGAACTCGCCTTGGCATCGCCACCATTGTTGACGGCGCAGCCACCAACCCGAAGGACTTGGAGTTCACCACGCCGGCCAAAGGCAACAGCCTGGAAGATGCCCGCCTGTTCCGGTTCCACGGTGAGACTTCAGTTTCATGGGTTGAGTCAACCCTTGAGGCTGGTAGGACTCCTCGGTGCGTGGTTAAGTATGGGCATTTCGATAGCGGTCACAAGGTGGGGCGCTCGTTCCAAGTGAAGGGCGGTAGCAACGACGGGACTTCGATGGAAAAGAACTGGGCGTTCTTCGAGTCCGACGAGAACCTGTTCGCCATTTACGCCAGCCAACCGGTGCAGGTTGTGCTCCAGATTCAAGGCGAGACTATCATCAATGAGTACAAGACACCTGAAGCCCGCTGGCCCTACGGGGTGATTCGTGGGGGAAACATAGTGCCCTACGACGGGAAGCTGCTGAGGTTCTTCCACTCCCGAACAGATTTAGGGTTGGGGCGTTTGGAGCCAAGGTATTACGCGGGTGCCTGTCTGATGGATGCCAAACCGCCGTTTAAGGTGCTGGCCATTAGCAAGAAGCCAATCATCTACGGGTCGGAGCTACCCCGCTACCCGATTCACCATTTCAAAGAGAACGTCGTTTTTCCATGCGGGGCGACGGTGGACGGGGATGCCTTCATTCTATCGCTTGGAATCAATGACTCCGCTTGCCTGCTGGCGAAAATTAAACCGGCAGCCTTGAACCTATGAACGAAACCTTTCTCCATTACGACGGACTGACGCTGCTCAACCTGCCTCATGCCCAAAAACTCTACGAAGAGGTGCTGGTCCAGGACTGCTACCAGCGCAAACTCATCCCCCATAACTCCATCGTTTTGGACGTGGGAGGGTGCTTCGGCGAGTTCGGCATCTGGTGCGAATACCACAGGGCTTGCTACGTCAAGATTTTCGAGCCGTCCCCGGTCTGGCAAATCGCGCAGTTCAATTCGTATCTGAACAGGTCCAGGGTGTGGGTGGTCTGGGGTGCCATCGGTAGGGAAAACGGCCCGCGAGAGTTTCATCACCGGCCTGACGCCCCCTACGGCAGCCGACTCATTACCATCGGCCAAGACAATCCGTGCGTTCAGAAGGAAGAGCACAAGGTGACGACGGTTGACTGCTTCACGCTTCAAAGCCAGATTGACGCCGCCAAGAATGAGGTCGGCTTTCCCCGGCCCATTTGCGTAAAACTGGACTGCGAAGGCGCGGAACAGGAGGTTTTCGAGGACGAACGCTGGCTCGACGAAGTGGCCATCGTGGCGATGGAATGGCACTTCAAAGACGGCCCGCGCTACCGGGACGCGCTCGCCCGACACGGCTTTAAGGTGACAACCACCGACGCCAATCCCGAAGCGTGGAGCGGCAATATCTACGCGACAAAATTATGAACAAACTCGTCAACGGAGTGGATTACTCGCAGATCGGACCAGATAACGTCCGGGTCGGTAAAGGCGGAAACTCCCCTCTGAAAAGGATGTGGGATCATCCCGATCACGGGCAGTCATTGGTGGCTGAAATAATCCGAAGAGAGAAGCCAGTCGTGATGATTGAAACCGGCATCGAAAGCGGGTATTCGAGCGAACACTACTTGACAGCAATGGACGCCGCCGGGGTGGGCCACCTGTTCTCGTGCGACCCTCAACCCAGCGG
>CAZMSS010000124.1:0-8473 GCA_964568965.1 uncultured Verrucomicrobiota bacterium
GCTGCCTCCGGTTCAACCGTGTTCTCCGCTTCGGCCACCGGCTCAGGCGGGCTCACGGTTGTCACCACTGGTTCCGCGACAGGCGCCGGTATTACCGCCGGCTCTGTCGTCACGGTCGCCGGCTCCCGCATCTCGGGCGTCGCGGCTGGCGCTTCTGGTTCGGCCGTGCTCACCACCTCCGCCACCGGCTCCCATGGTGCTTCTTCCGTGACGGTCTGTTGAGGCAGGACAACTTCAGTTTCCAGCGGTTTCCCTGGCGCTGTTGTTGCCGGGGTGGGGGAGCTGTCGTTTGTCACGTCTGGTGTTGCCGGCACCTCCAAGGGTGGTTCAACTGCCACCGGAGGGTGAGGCTGGCTTTCCGGGGGTGGTGCCGCAGGAGGGAACTTGATGCCATGGGCGGCGTTGCGGGCGGCCTGGTTCGGCTGGTATCCCGTTTGGCGGATCACGGTCCTGATCCGCTCCTGGGTGGCGTGGCCAATCCGATACTTCTCCGCCTTGCCGTTCAAGACGAGCGAGACGGTAGTTGGCGACACTCCCGCCCTCTTGGCTATCTCGAAAATGGTCATTCCGTTACTCATGCTAAAGCTGTGTAGCATTGGCTGAGATGATAATCAAGCACCCATAGCAGAGGTTAAAGTCGGTGGTCTCCTGAATGCCGAATCCCGGGTGTAAGGTTGCATCCGGTAGCAAGGTGATACGGGCAGCATTTCCAGAGCTTCGCAAAGCGGTTGGAAGTCGGAGGTTCCGCTCATGGAAACGCCGAGGAGATTTTTGGGGAGATTTGGGGCTTGACGCCATGCTCGCATTCCCGCAAATTACGTCCCATTATGTTGTCCGAAGTGGGTTTAGGGGCAACAGGTGGCAGAAGGAACCGTTATGCTAAATCTCTTGCTGGGGCTGTTTTCCGACGATATCGGGATTGATCTGGGCACAGCCAATACACTCGTATACGTCAAGGACCGGGGAATTGTACTCCGGGAACCGTCTGTCGTCGCGATTCAGGCCGGCACACGCAGGGTTTTGGCAGTGGGTGAGGAAGCCAAGCAGATGTTGGGGCGTACGCCGGGGAGCATTGTGGCCATCCGCCCGATGAAGGCGGGGGTGATTGCGGATTTTGAAATTACCGAGGCCATGCTGAAGTATTTCATCCGCCGGGTTCACAATCGCCGCTCGTGGGTGCGGCCGCGGGTCATTATCGCGGTTCCCAGTGGAATTACGGAAGTGGAGAAGCGTGCGGTCAAGGATTCGGCCATGCACGCAGGGGCACGGGAAGTGTACCTGATTGAGGAGCCGATGGCGGCTGCGATCGGCGTCGGGTTGCCTGTCCAGGAACCGGCCGGGAACATGATTGTGGACATCGGGGGCGGTACCACGGAAGTGGCGCTGATCTCGCTGGCCGGCATTGTGTTCTGCCGCAGCGTGCGCGTCGGGGGCGATGAGATGGACGAGTTCATCGCCCAGTATATGAAACGGGTTTACAATTTGATGATCGGTGAACGGACGGCTGAGGAAATCAAGATCAAGATCGGTTCCGCCTACCCGCTGGCGGAGGAGTTGACCATGGAGGTCAAGGGCCGCGATCTGGTCTGTGGACTGCCCAAGACCCTGACGGTGACCTCGGAGGAAATCCGGGAAGCCCTGCAGGAACCGTTGTCGTCCATTTTGGACGCCATACGCGTGACCCTTGAGCGTTGTCCGCCTGAACTCTCGGCCGATTTGGTGGATCGTGGCATGGTGATGTCGGGCGGCGGTTCTCTCCTGAGGGGGATTGACCAGCTGATTGCCGAGCATACCGGCCTTCCGGTCCATCGTGCCGACGACCCGCTGAGCGCGGTGTGCGAGGGGACAGGCGTGGTGCTCACCGAGCTCACCGTCCTGCGCCGTATCGCCGCCGGTGAGCAGCGCACGTACTGATCATCCTCCTCAAACCCGTCTTCTTCACGTCCAAGGGGTCATTGACCGGTCATTCGCCCGGGATGATGACAAGTCAATCGTGAGACGAAGGGTTTTGACGTGAGGAATAGAAGTTATTTTCTGTGGGTGGCGCTGGCGACCTTCTTTCTGGTTCTCCTGAACCTGCCGCCATCGGTGTCGTCCTCCCTGCAGGGGTTCTTCCGCGAAAGCATGGCCACCTACCAGGGGGGCGTTACCCGCCTGATGTCCCGTGTCCACAACACCTCTACGGCGGTCGGGAACATCACGGAGGTGATCCGGGAGCGCGACCGGCTGGACCGGGAAGCGGCGGCACTTCGGGCCCAAGTTCGGACACTGGAAGCCCTGGCCCGTGAAAACCGGGAGTTGCGCGCCCAGCTTGCCTATAAGCAGCGCCTCAATTTGAAGACAGTCGCCTGTGAGGTGATTGCCCGTGATGACGGCTACGGGTGGTGGCAGACCATCCGGCTGGACAAGGGGCGCGAGGATGGGCTTGCGGAAAACATGCCGGTGATCACGCCCGACGGCGTGGTGGGGCGCACAACCGAGGTGTCGGGCCGGACCTGCGATGTCCTGCTGATCTCCGACCGGTCCTTCAAGGCGTCGGTCCGGTTTGAGCAGGATGGTTCGTACGGGATCCTGCACGGCGGCGGGGTGTCGCTGAGCGGCGTCCACAGCGCGGGGGTGCTGTGCGTGCCGGGAACCTGCCGGGTGGATTATCTGCGCAAGGATCTGGAGATCAGGAACGGGGAGATGGCGGTGACCTCAGGCCTGGGGGGGATATTCCCGCCCGGACTGGTGGTCGGTCGGGTGGTCCGGATGACCCCTGACGAAACAGGGCTTTATCAACAGGGTGAAATCGAGCCGACTGCCGATCTGGGCCGGTTGCAAAGGGTTCTTGTGGTGACGGCGAAATGAGCAGGGAAAAATGACCGCGGCAATCATGGTTTTTCTATTGCTGGTGGGGGCGCTGTTGCAGAGCCTCATCCCGGCGGCGGCGTGGTTGGGGCTGTCCAAGCCCCCGATCCTGCCGGCGGTGGCCTTGTATTACGCCCTGGTGCATCCACGGGGGACGGCGGTGACGGCCGCGATCCTGGCCGGGGTGATTCAGGATACCATGAGCCTGTTCCCGGTGGGGATGTCGGCGCTTTGCCTGGTTGTTTTTGCATTATTTGTGGTGGAAACACGCGAGACGATGTTCAGGGATAGTGGGGTCACGGTGGCGGTGCTGGGGGCGGCTTCGGCCGCCTTCACCACGATGGGCCTGTATGTGATGCTTTCCCTGAACTCTCTCGCAGCTGATATGCCCCTGTGGTGGGTGGCGCTGAAAACAGGAGGCAATGCGCTCCTGGGCCTGGTGGCGTCGCCGGCGGTCTGGTGGATGGCCTCCACCCTCGAGCACCATGTGGGAATAACGGCGGCCGACGAGAGGTAGTATGCCGGCAGGGAACAATACGGTTAATTTTGAGTTAAAGCGGATCCGGCTGGTGCTGAGCATCATGCTGGGCCTGCTGCTCCTGTTGGGGGGGATGTTGTTCAGCCTTCAGGTCTCCCGCGGCAGCGAGTTCGAAGAGAGCCTGCACCGGCAGAGCATGCGCCGGGTCCGATTGCCCGCCCCGCGGGGCCGCATTCTCGACCGCAACATGGTGGCCCTGGCTGAAAACCAGCCATGCTACTGTCTTGCCTTCTACCTCGAGGAGATCCGGAAGCCCGGGAAATGGGCGAAAAGCGTGGCTGAGGTCCAGCGGCGAATCGGGGAACTCACCATCCTTGTGGGGCGCAAGCCGGTGATCACCGAGGACGACATTTGGCTGCACATCCGGCGCCGCCTGCCGCTTCCGCTGGTGGCCTGGAGAAGTCTCGATCCCGCCGCGCTTGCCAGGCTGGCGGAGGCCCGTTGTGACATGACGGGGATCGATATCTATGTCGAGCCCACCCGGGCCTATCCGAAGAACGACCTCGCCGCCCACGTGCTGGGCTATGTGGGGAAGGCGGACTTGTCGGATGACGAGGCCGCCGGCTACCAGTATACCCTGCCGGAGATGGAGGGCAAGATGGGGCTGGAACGCAAATTCGATGCCGTGATGGCGGGCGAGGCGGGCGGGCGGCTGGTTCGCATCGACGCCTCGGGCTTCAAGCATGCGGAACAAGTCGAGCAGGAGCCGCGGGCGGGCGCATCCATAGTCCTGGCGCTCGACAGCCGGATTCAGGCGCTCGCCGAAACCGCGATTCGCGACGTGCCCGGCGCGGTGGTTGTTCTGGATCCCGGCAATGGCGATGTGCTTGCGGTGGCCAGCTCGCCTTCGTTCAATCCCAATCAGTTTGTCCCGATCGTCCCCAAGGCCCTGTGGGAGGAGTTGAATGCCGACCCGCAACGCCCGATGCTGAACAAGGCGGTGGCCGAGGTGTATGCGCCGGGAAGTATTTTCAAGCCCGTGACAGCGCTGGCGGCCTTGAACAGCGGGGCGGTGTCGGCCGGGATGACTGTGAACTGTCCGGGGTATTACATGATCGGTAGCAAGCCGATGAAATGCTGGAATCCGAACGGGCACGGACCGGTTGACCTGCGGCGCGCCATCGAACAGTCGTGCAATGTCTATTTTGCCACCATTGGCGTGAAGTGCGGCAACGACGCCATCTCCGATCTTGCCTCGCTGTTCGGCCTGGGGGCTAAAACAGGAATCGAGCTCGACCGGGAGGCGCCGGGGCTCGTCCCGACACCGGAGTGGAAGAAGAAGGACTGGCATGACAATTGGCGAATCGGGGACACCTGTAACTTCTCGATCGGGCAGGGCGCCCTGTCGGTGACGCCGCTGCAGATGGCCGTACTGGCCGCCACGCTGGCGAACGGGGGGACAGTGTACCGGCCGCGCCTGGTCACAGGGCTGAGGGACTGGCAGGGAAATACCCTGACGAACTACCCGGTGGTGAAGGTGCGGGAACTGCCCTTGGCGCCGTCGGTGATGCAGGCGGTGCGGCAGGGCATGCATGATGTGGTCATGGCGCCTACGGGAACCGGCGGGCGGGCCCGGATCCCCGGTGTCGAGATGGCCGGGAAAACCGGCACGGCGGAATACGGGCAGAAAGAAGACCGGAAGAAGCACGGCTGGATGATCGTGTTCGCGCCGTTTGACAAGCCCCGCTATGCGGTGGCCATGGTGGTGGACGACGCGGTGTCGGGTGGGCTGACCGTGGGGCCGCGGGTGCGTGAACTGATGCTGGGGATCTTCGGCGGTGTTCCAGCGGCGGAAACGGGGGCGGGAGGATGAGCGGATTCCTTTCCAACCTGCGCCTGCTGAGGAGGATGAACTGGCTGATGCTGGCGGCGATTATCGGCCTGATCGTGATCGGGGTGTTCTTCATCTACAGCGCCACATTGATGCGGGAGGATTCCACGGCGGATCTCTTCCGGAAGCAGATTCTCTGGGCGGTGGCGGGACTGGGGTGCTACCTGGTGACGGCGATGACGGATTATCGCCGGCTCCGGGATGTCTCGTGGGGATTCTATGCCATGGGGCTGATCCTGCTGGTGGCGGTGTTGTTTTTCGGGACCCGGATCTACGGGGCGAAACGCTGGCTGATGTTCCTGGGAGTGGGGGTGCAGCCATCGGAGATCGGGAAGCTGGCGGTGATCATCCTCGGGGCGTGCCTGCTGAGTCCCCCGGCGGAGAAATATGACAGGCTGTTCCCGATGTGGCGGCTGTTTGCGCTGGCGGGGGTGCCGATGCTGCTGGTGATGAAGGAGCCGGACCTCGGGAGCGCCCTGGTTTTCCTTCCGCTCGTGACGGCGATGCTGTTCGTGTCGGGCGCGCCCGCCCGGCCGCTGGTGAGGCTGATGGCCGGCGGGGTACTCGTGGTGATCCTTGTATTGTCCGCGGTGGCCCTCCCGGAGCGCCTGGGCATGACCCCGGAGCATCAGGAGACCTTCTTCAGGACGATCCGGTTGAGCGACTACCAGCGTGAACGGATCGAGGTGTTCCTGCATCCCGGGAAGGACCCGATGGGGTCGGGGTGGAACAAGCGCCAATCGGAGATTGCCGTGGGTTCGGGTGGACTCACGGGAAAAGGATTTTTGAACGGGACGCAGAATATCCTGGGCTTCCTGCCGCGCACGGTGGCGCCCACCGACTTCATCTTTTCCGTGATTGCGGAGGAGACGGGGTTTGCGGGGGCGTTGACGGTGCTGCTGCTCTACGGGGTCCTGGTGATTTGCGGGTTATATGCGGCCATGGTGGCGCGCGACAAGATGGGGCGGGTGTTGTGCGTGGGTATCGTGACAATGATCTTCACGCATGCGTTCGTGAACATGGCGATGACGATCGGCGTGCTGCCGGTGGTCGGGATACCCCTTCCGCTGGTGAGTTACGGCGGAACGTTCATGGTGATTACCCTGTTTTCTTTGGGTTTAATACAGAGTGTTTATGTGCGGCGTCCAGGTTTGTGAGGCCGCAAAGAAAGGAAGGATAAGATGTTTGGATTCAGTTTCAGGAGGAAGAGTTTCAAGCGCGAGATTGTGATCAATGCCGAGAGCCTTGAGACGCGCGTGGCGGTGCTCGAGAACGGCAAACTCGAGGAGTTCCAGGTCGAGCATCCCACGGAGGAGCGGATCGTGGGGGGGATCTACAAGGGCGTGATCAAGAATCTCGAGGACGGCCTTCAGGCGGCCTTTGTGGACATCGGGCTCAAGAAGAACGCGTTTCTGCACTACTGGGACATGATTCCGGAGGATGCGGCGCGGCTGGAGGCGGCCGAGGATATCACGATCCGGACGATGACCAAGAAGAAGCGGTATTCGAGCGAGGAGATCGCCCGGATGTTCCCGATCGGCTCGGAAATCGTCGTACAGGTGACCAAGGGGCCCATCAGCACCAAGGGGCCGCGTGTCACGGCCAACCTGAGCATCCCCGGGCGCTACCTGGTGATGATGCCGGGGAGTAACCTGAAGGGCGTGTCCCGCAAGATCGAGGACGAGAAGGAGCGCATGCGCCTGAAGAAGGTCCTGGCCCGCCTGCCCACGCCCGAAGGGGTGGGGCTGATCATCCGCACGGCCGGCATGGGAGCCAAGCAGCGCAGCTTCGTCCGCGATATGCGGGGGCTGGTGGACGGGTGGAACGAGATCACGCGCAGGATCAGGGAATTGCCCGCGCCGTGCTGCCTCTACGAGGAGCTCGATCTGGTGGAGCGGGTGGTGCGCGACTGGCTGACGGAGGACATCGACCGCATCGTGGTGGATGATCCGGCCAAGTTCGAGAGCATCAAGGACCTGGCCTCCCGGATTTCGCGGCGGGTGCGTTCCCGGATCCAGCAGTACGAGGGGTCGGTTCCGATCTTCGAGCACTTCAACCTGGAGCGGCAGCTGGAGAACGCCTTTGCCCGGAAAGTGATGCTCAAGTCCGGCGGTTACATCATCTTCGAGGAGACGGAGGCTCTGATCTCGGTGGATGTGAACACGGGCCGGCACAAGGGTGCCCAGACCCAGGAGGATGTGATTTTCGAGGTCAACACCGAGGCGGCCGAGGAGGTGGCGCGGCAACTGCGGCTACGCAATGTGGGCGGCCTGATCGTGGTCGACTTCATTGACATGAAGCAGAAGAAGAACCGCAACGCGGTCTTCAAGACGATCAAGGATGCCCTGCACCGCGACAAGGCCAAGACCAATGTGCTCCCCATTTCGCACCTCGGGCTCCTGGAGATGACCCGGCAGCGGGTGGACGAAGGGGTGCTCTCCTCAATGTATGTCGACTGCCCGTACTGCAAGGGCCGGGGCAGTGTCAAATCGTCTCTTTCCATGAGTGTGGAGATCCAACGGCAGATCGTGGCTCAAATGCGCCGGTTCAAGGCTGCGGAGCAGCGCAAGCTCCAGGTGGTGGTGCATCCGACGGTGCTGGAGCGCCTGCGCAAGGAGGACGAGGCCGTCCTGGTGGATCTGGAGGCGAAATTCTCCGGGCATCTGAGTTTCCGCACGGACCCCGGGCGCCATGTGGAGGATTTCGAGATCCGGAACGCCGAGACCGGGGAGAGTCTCTTCAGCACGGCGAAGGCGGGAGAACCCCGCTTGTAAGACGGGGGTGGGGGCCGGCTGTAAAAAAAATAGGTAAAAAATAAGACAAAGTGGTTGACAACAAACGCGACTATGCTACTTTTTGCGTTCTGTTTTTTGGATGTCAGAGCTTTTTGCTTGGATAAATAAATTTGAGTGAGCGAAGTTTTCTGTTGCTGGATTTGATGAAGGCAACAGGAATTCGTCTTTTTGTGTTTGTTTTTGGCAAGGATTGATCGCGAAGCCCCCGTAGCTCAGTTGGTAGAGCACGTCCTTGGTAAGGACGAGGTCAGCGGTTCGATCCCGCTCGTGGGCTCCAGATTTGGTGAAGAATGTCCGGACTGTCCGGAACAAGGTTAATAACGACTGAAGACAGGGAAACAGTAAGGAGTACGACAATGGCAAAGGAAGCGTTTAACAGAACCAAGCCGCATGTGAATGTAGGGACAATCGGGCACGTTGACCATGGCAAGACCACCTTGACGGCGGCCATCACCTACG
>CAZMSS010000125.1:0-8457 GCA_964568965.1 uncultured Verrucomicrobiota bacterium
ACACCTCTCTATTCGTCGGCAGCGTCAGATGTGTATAAGAGACAGCCTCAATCCCTTCTCAATGTTATCACGGCGGCCGTGGCGGGAGCGGTGGCGCCGGTGCCGGCGGCGGCATCCTGCTGAAGGCCGATACGGTGGACACACTGGGGGCAACCTTCGACAACTGCGGCGGCGGGAATTCGACCACCAACGGCGGGACGCTCAAGATCTTCTACATCACCCTCCAGGGCGGGAGCTACACCAACACCGGCCGGGCCTACCTCAAGCAGCTCATGCTGCCGGAACCGGGAACGGTGTTCGAGTTCTGAAATTGATTTGAAAAGGCTGGGGGGGTGATATGTAGTATGTCATGAAATCTACGTATTCTGTGACCAAGGCGCAGAGCGGGCTTCCCCGGCTGATCAAGGATGCGGCCAGGACGGGAACCATCGCCATCACCCGGCATGATGAGGCCGTGGCCTACCTGGTGTCACGGGAGCGCATGGAGGCAATCGTGGAGACCCTCGATATCCTCGGGAATCCCGACGCCATGCGCGCGGTGCATGCGTACCGGCAGGGGAAGATGAAGTTCCAGCCGCTTGAGGATTCGGATCATGGAGAGTGAAGTCTCCGGGCAGGTCCATGAGTTCGTCAGGCGCCAGCCTCCCGAATCGCGCCGCCGGTTGCGCCTGGCCATGCGGGCCCTGGCCCGGGAGCAGGGCGACATCAAGGCGCTGGAAGGGCCGCTCACCGGCCTTTACCGCTTGAGGATCGGCCGGTATCGCGTCTTGTTTGCCTACTCGCCACCCAAACGGGGCAACCCCGTGATCCAGTGCCTCTTCGCCGAATGCCGCGATGTCGTGTATGAGGTTTTCGAGCAGCTGATGACCGAACGACTGCTTCTGGACCGCCCACCTCATCCTTGAAGCCTATACACTGGCGTCCCATGGGGCCGCCAGAGTTATTGAGTTATCGGTTATTGGTTATTGGGCCGCATCGCCTCCTGACTCATGATCAGCAACAGGCGATTGCCGCCCGGAGCCTCGGGCTTCAGGTGGATGGCGTCTGAGTCCTTAAGAGCCCCCGATTCAAGGATCCTGAATTCAGTGGAATTCCTGGGGTCGCTTCCTCACGATCCACGCATCCTGGAACGTGTTGTTCCCGCCGGGCTGGTAGTCGAGCAGCTCGGCACCGCTGGCGGCGATGATTTCCTTCATCAGCGGTGGACAGTGAATGCCCGTGTACATCTGCGAGCCGTTGTGCCAGCTGTGGATCGCCACGAACTCGCCGCGATCGAGTTTCTCCCGCTGCGCGGGGGCCAGCTCGGTGCGGTGATTCCGGCCGCTGTGGGTGCTGAACCAGAAGACCCCGCCCGGCTTGAGGATCCGCATGATCTCCCGGAACCACTGGCGGGAGAGCGTGTCCGATAAGTGGGTGAAGACCGACACCGCATACACAAAGTCCACAGTGGCGGCGGGAATAGCCAGGGGCGGCTCCATTTTGTTCAGGTGAAACAGGATCCGGCAGCCGGGTACCGACTGCGCCCAGCGGATCGAGGGCGCAAACGCATCGCTGCCGATGAACTCCATCGTCCGGCCGGTGTCCAACCCCTCCAGCGCAAAGAGAATGCGCCCGGGGCCGCATCCCCATTCACACACCACCCGGGTGTCGGGCGGCCCCCACTCCCGGATCACCGACTGCATCTGCTCCGCCATCTTCTTCCCGGATGTCGCGTAATATTCAGCGCTGCTGCAGGCAATCACGTCAAACCGGAGCCGCGGCGGCGGCAGGATGGCGCCGGGGTTGGCTTTGAAAAAGGCCCGGTCACTTTCGGCAAACCGGCGCCGGTTCTTCCAGGACACATAGTGGTAGATTGCCGGCTCCAGGCCGATCTGGCGGAGGAGTCGCTCCGTTTGCCGCTTCAGGGTTTTCGTTGAGATCATGGTCCTGAATTTATCAGGACGCGCCTTGCCTTGAATATCGTCTATAGTAACGATCTTTGTATCAGTATTCCCGTGATCCCCCCACTGCCCACTGCCCACTGCTCCCCGCCCCCTGCCCGAGATTGGCTTGATTTCGACGGGAGGCTTTCGCACACTGCTACGCCACCGGACGAAACGGCAAGAAGAGGAGTTGTGACATGACGGATCAGGAAGTATTGAACGTGTTTCTGGAAACCAAGGCCCTGCTGCGCGGCCATTTTGAACTGCGCTCGGGATTGCACAGCGACCAGTTTTTCCAATGCGCCAAGGTACTCCAGCATCCCCGCATTGCCGCCCGCCTCTGTGAAGCGCTGGTGGTGAAGTTGCGCAAGGAAATGCCGGGACTGAAGGTGGACGGCGTCATCGCCCCCGCCATGGGTGGACTCTTCGTGGGCCACGAGGTCGCCAAGTCGCTGGGCGTGGTCTCGATCTTCGCGGAAAAGCACGAGGGCAAGCTGGTGCTGCGTCGCGGCTTTGAAATCCCCAAGGGCGCCGCGTACGTGGTGGCCGAGGACGTGATCACCCGCGGCGGGCGCGTCCAGGAAACGATCGACATCATCGAGGGGCGCGGCGGCAAGGTCGTGGCCGTGGCCGTGCTGGTGGACCGCAGCGGCGGCAAGGCGAGCTTTGTCCCGCCTACCGTGAGCCTGCTCCAGATGGAGCCGGTGACCTTTGATCCGAAAACATGCCCGCTCTGCGCGAAGAAAGTCGCCCTCGAACACCCCGGCTCGTGAAGATCCTCCTGATCGAATACCGCGACATGAAGCACCCCGAGGCGGGGGGTGCCGAGATTGTCCTCTTTGAGGTCTTCCGGCGTATTGTCGCCCTGGGCCACCAGGTGGACTACCTCTGCAACGGGTTCGACGGGGGCGCACGGGAGGAATCCCAGGAGGGGATCCGCATCATCCGGCGCGGGCGCCAGGCCTACTTCAATTACCTGGTCCCGTGGATCTACCGGCGGGAACTGCGCGCGAACCGTTATGACCTGATCATTGAAGGGTTGGACAAGATTCCCTTCTACATGCCCCTGTTCGAACGACAGGTCCCGGTCATGGCGATTGTCCCGCATCTTTTCGGCAAGGCTGTTTTCCATGAGGCCGCGTTGCTGCCCGCCACCTATGTCTATCTTCTCGAGCGCGGGGTTCCCCGGCTGTACCCTCGCAGCCTGTTCTCCCTGCTGTGCCAGAGCACCAAGGACGAGCTCGTATCGCGCGGGTTGAACCCCGACCATGGCCGTGTGATTCACCCCGGTTTTACGCATTCGGATTATAGCGCCCCGGCCGTCAAGCCCCCGCGGGTCCGTCCCACGATTCTCTACGTCGGGCGGATCAAGAAGTACAAGGGGGTCCAGTTGGGGATCCAGGCGGTGGCGGCCCTGCGGCAAAAGTATCCGGATGTGCTCCTGCAGATTGTGGGGGGCGGCGATTACGTGGAGACGCTGCGCTCCCTCACGCGCCGGCTCGGGCTGGAAGCCCATGTGGAGTTCACAGGCCGGATCCCGCACGACCGGAAGGTCCGCCTCCTCCAGGAGGCGGATGTACTGATCTACCCTTCGCCCAAGGAAGGGTGGGGGTTGTCGGTCCTCGAGGCCAATGCCTGCGGCACGGTCGTGGTGGCGAGCAATTCCCCGGGATTGCGCGAGGCCGTGCTGGACGGGGAGACGGGGTTCCTGGTGCCGCACGGCGACGCGGCCGCCCTGGCTGAACGGATCGACCTGCTGTTCCGGGATTCGGCCCTCACGGCCCGTCTGCGGGCCCGGGCGATCGAATGGGCCGCCACGTTCACCTGGGAGAAGGCGTCGCGCGAGACGCTTGCCCTGATGGAGGAAGCGGTGCGGCGGCACGGATAACCGATAACTCCGGAAAAGAAAAAGGGCAGAACCTTTCGGTTCTGCCCTTTGCTTTCCGGATCGAATATTAGTTCGACAACCGGCCGCCCACGCCCTTGGCGTTCTTCGCCATGGCCTTGACGCCCTCTTTCGGGCGCAGCGCGCGCACCGCGGTGCCGGCCAGCCACATCTCGGAGTTGTGGATATCGGCCAGCTTCTTGCCAAGGAACTTCTGGTAATCCTTGCCGCCGCAGTCGCGGATGACTTCGCGGGTTTCGGTGCCATTCTTGACGGAGGCATAGAGCTTCTTGAAGACCGGAAGATTGGCCTTCCAGAAGATCGGGCGCCACTTGAGCGCGCCATGCTGGGCGGTAGCCGAGCAGTTCTGGTACATCCAATCCATGCCGTTCTCGTCCACCAGGCGGATGAGGCTCTGGGTGAGTTCCTCGACCGTCTCGTTGAAGGCTTCGCTCGGCGAATGGCCGTTGGCGCGCAACACGTCGTACTGGGCGTGCATCATGCCGGCCAGGGCGCCCATCAGCACACCGCGTTCGCCGGTGAGGTCGCTGTACACTTCCTTCTGGAAGGTGGTGGGGAACAGGTAGCCCGAGCCGATGCCGATACCCAGCGCGATGCAACGCTCCGTTGCACGGCCGGTCGCATCCTGGAACACCGCGAAGCTGGAGTTGATGCCCGCGCCGGAGAGGAAGTTGCGGCGCACGGAGGTGCCGGAACCCTTCGGGGCGACCATGATGACGTCCACGTTTTTCGGGGGGATGACGCTCGTCTGGTCCTTGTACACGATCGAGAAGCCGTGCGAGAAATAGATCGCGTCGCCGGGCTTCAGGTTGGCCTTGATGACGGGCCAGACTTTGCGCTGGGCGGCGTCGGAGACCAGGATCTGGATGATTGTGGCCTTCTTGACCGCCGTGGCGATGTCGAACAGGGTCTTGCCGGGAACCCAGCCGTCCTTGCAGGCGCGGTCCCAGTCGCGTTTGAATTCCGGCGCCTGGCCGATGATGACCTTGAAGCCGTTATCCTTGAGGTTCAGCGCCTGCGCGGGGCCCTGGACGCCGTAACCGATGATCGCAATCACCTCTTTTTTGAGGACCTTGCGTGCCTTGGCCGTCGAGAATTCCTTGCGGGTGACGACGGTTTCCTTTTCTCCACCAAAGTTAATCAATGCCATGTGTATTTCTCCTGTTTGAAAGCCGTGCAGTGTAGGAAAATGGCGCCGGAGGTCAATCCTGAATTCAAGGTTCTGGTCTTGCTAACGTTTCGATGGAATCTGTACACTCTTCCCCCTTGCAGCCTGTTCATTGCGGGGAAGCTATGGCCGTGTCACTATCGGATCTTGTAAAAAATCAGTTTGATGCCGGGATCCGCTCCCGTGGGTACGGCTATTTTACCGGGGGGCAGGTAAAGATTCGCAGGCAGGACCCGGGCTGCTCATTGGATGCCTCCGTGGAAGGATCCAGTCTCTATGAGGTCTCCCTTGAACGCGAGCGAGGCTGCCTGGATATCTCCTGCACCTGTCCCTATTTTGAGGATAACCAGGAGTGCAAGCATGTGTGGGCGACCATTCTTGAGGCGGATCGGCTAGGGTTGCTCCAGCCGGAGCGAAAAGAGAAGTTCATCGAGGTGTCTCCCTTGGAACCCGGTTGGGAGCCGGACGGGTTCGGGGGTGATGATGACGCCTTCTCCGAGGATGAGCCGGCGCCCGGGCTGCCCCGGAAGTATACGCCCGATCCCGTCTATTCAAATCGGGTTCCGGCCATGCCGAACTGGCGGTCGATTGTCACAGCGCTTCCCTCCCATGTCGAAGAGTCCGGCGGATCTCCGATGACGACCTGGCCGGAATCCCGGGAATTGATTTACTGCCTGGATCCCGCCAAGACCATTCTGTGTGGCGCGCTTATTGTGAAGGTCATGACCCGGCAAAGGAAGAAGACCGGCGAATGGACGGCTCTGAAACCATTGCAGCGGGATCATAGCACTTTTTCATCAGTGCCAGGAATTGAGGATAAGCACCTCCTGTCCTGTCTGCAAGGGGGCGAGGGAATGTTCCTGTACCGCTATGACCGGCACGCCGAGTTCAGGCTCCCGTCGGGCTTGACGGGGGTCGTGCTGCCGCTTCTCTGTGCGACCGGGCGGTGCGTCTACACCCCTGCACCCGGTGACACCGCCCCGCTTCTGCCGCTGGAATTGGATTCCGGGGAGCCGTGGAAATTCCAATTGGATGTGAGACCGGATGGGGCCGGGAAAGACTACCTGATTACCGGACAGTTGTCGCGCGGGGAGGCTCTCCGGCCCTTGAGCGAGCCGGTCATCCTGCTCCAGTGCGGCTGGGTATTCTGGAAGGAGTCCATCGCACGGCTGGATCATGCTGATGCCTTTGAGTGGATCACGTTATTGAGGGCCAAGGGGCCGATTCCCGTTCCCGGACGCGAGATCGGGGATTTGCCGGCTATCCTCGCCACCCGGCCAACCCTGCCGCCCATGAATCTGCCTGAGGAAATCCGGTACCAGGAAATCACAGGCATCCCGAAGTTCAGGTTGACGATCCGCAAGCCTCAGCATCGCACTTATCCCGAAGACGCGCTGGTTGGGAAAATTATCTTTGACTACGAGGGGGTTGAGGCGGGGCCGGACATCGCCACGCGGTCCATTGTCGTCAAGGACAAGCGGCTCCTGATCCGGCGTGATGCGGCCGCGGAGCAGGGGGCTGTTGCGCTGCTTGATGAGCTGGGGCTGAGGCGCGCGAACCAGGGCGGGCTTCCCAACTGGGCCTGGCAGATCCGCCCCGGTCAACTGTCTTCGCTGGTCGCCACGCTGATGGAGCGCGGCTGGGCCGTTCAGGCCGAGGGGAAATCGTTCCGCAAGTCGGGCTCCTTCAGAGTTGAGGTGAGTTCCGGAATCGACTGGTTCGATCTCAGGGCGAAAGTCGATTTCGAGGGGGTCACGGCGGAGCTCCCGGCGCTTCTTAAAGCGCTTCAGAACAAGGAGCAGTTCATCACATTGGGGGATGGGACAGTGGGGATTCTCCCGCAGGAATGGCTCCGGAAATACGGGCTGATCGCACGGATGGGGACCGTCGAGGATGACGCCATCAGGTTCCAGCGTCACCAGTCTGGGTTGCTTGACGCCCTGATTGCCGCCCAGCCCGAGGTGAATTGCGACGAAACCTTTACCCGCATCCGGGCGGAGCTGAAATCGTTCGAGACCATCAAGCCGGTTCCCTCGCCCGCCGGTTTTGTGGGGGTGCTTCGCGATTACCAGGCGGAGGGGCTGGGCTGGCTGCAGTTCCTGGAACGCTTCGGGTTCGGGGGGTGTCTTGCCGATGACATGGGGTTGGGCAAGACCGTCCAGGTGCTGGCCCATCTGGAGCATCGGCGGTCGCAACGGGGTGGCGGGAAACGCAAGGCGAAGAAACAGGCGCCCCCCTCCCTGGTCGTGGTTCCGCGGTCGCTGGTTTTCAACTGGATCCAGGAGGCCGCGCGGTTTACGCCGGGACTGAAGATCCTCGATCACACCCACCCGGCACGGGAACGGGAGGCGCCCGACTTCTCGGCCTGCGATTGCGTTCTGGTCACCTATGGGGTCCTGTGCCGGGACATCATGCTTCTGAAGGAGCTCAAGTTTGATTACGTGATCCTCGACGAGTCCCAGGCCATTAAGAATGAGGCGGCGCAGGCCGCCAAGGCCGCCCGCCTGCTCCAGTGCGATCACCGGCTCGCCATGAGCGGGACCCCCGTGCAGAACCACCTGGGTGAATTGTGGAGCCTTTTCGAATTCCTTAATCCCGGCATCCTCGGGGCGGCGTCCCTGTTCAATTCAGTCTCGGGGCTGGGCCGCAATCCCTCGCCGGAAGCCCGGACCCTGTTGGCCCAGGCCCTGCGGCCGTTTATCCTGAGGCGGACGAAGGGGCAGGTGGCCCGGGAATTGCCCGAGCGGACCGAGGAAACCCTGTACTGCGAGCTGGAGGGGAAACAGCGCAAGCTCTATGACGAATTGCGCCAGCATTACAAGTCCACGCTGCTCGGCACGGTCGCCCGCATCGGGATCGGCAAGTCGAAGATCATGATCATCGAGGCGCTGTTGCGGCTGCGGCAGGCGGCCTGTCACCCCGGACTGGTCGATAAGCGGCGCATCGCGGATTCGAGTGCCAAGCTCGATGCGCTGATGCCCCGGCTGGCCGAGGTGCTCGCGGAGGGGCACAAGGCGATTGTCTTTTCCCAGTTCACCAGCTTCCTGGAACTGCTCCGGAAGCGGCTGAGGCTGCAGAAGATCGGGTATGAATATCTGGATGGACAGACGCGGGATCGCCAGACGCCAGTGGAGCGGTTCCAGAATGATGAGGACTGCAAACTGTTCCTCGTAAGCTTGAAGGCGGGTGGGGTGGGGTTGAACCTGACGGCTGCCGAGTACGTCTTCCTGTTGGATCCCTGGTGGAATCCGGCCATTGAGGCCCAGGCCATCGACCGGGCGCACCGGATCGGCCAGACCCGCAATGTATTCGCCTACCGGCTGATCGCCCGCGATACCGTCGAGGAAAAGATCCTGGAATTGCAGAAGACCAAGAAGGAACTGACCGACTCCATCATCAGTGCCGACAACAGCCTGATCCGCACCCTCACCAAGGAAGACCTGCAACTGCTACTGGGGTAA
>CAZMSS010000126.1:0-8436 GCA_964568965.1 uncultured Verrucomicrobiota bacterium
CGGGAATTGCTTGCCAAGCCAGCCCTTCATCGGGAGAATAGCATCCCAAGACTGTTTGATAAAGGAGCAATGACACCACTCATGAGCAATAAGACCTTCGTTCTGGACACCAATGTGCTGCTGCATGACCACACCTGCATCGAATCCTTCGCCGACAACACCGTCGTGCTTCCCATGCCTGTTATCGAGGAACTGGACAAGTTCAAGAAGGAAACCAACGAGCTGGGCCGTAACGCCCGCGGCGTGATCCGCCGTCTCGACCATCTCCGCGAGCGCGGCCGCCTGGGCGACGGCGTCAAGATGGATAACGGCGGGATCCTCAAGATCATCGTCGGGCCGCGCCCGGTCAGCGACAGCGGGCTCGAGGAGGAAATCCCCGACAACAAGATCATCCGCGTCGCCTATTGGCTCCACAAGCAGGGGGAGCGCGTCTATTTTGTCTCCAAGGACATCAATGCCCGCATCAAGGCCGACGCCCTGGGCATCGAGGTCATGGACTTCGAGAAACAGAAGATCAACTTCGAGGAACTGTTTTCCGGTTACCGGGAGGTCAGCGTGAAGCCCGAAGTCATCGATGACTTCTACGCCAACCGGAGCGTGGAAATTCCCGGACTTGACCTCCTCCCCAACGAATTCGTCAACCTCATCTCCGAGGGCGCCGAACACCTGACGGCCCTGGGCCGCGCCGGCGGCAACGGCACCATTGTGCCGATGAACCCGAAAATCGAGAGCGTCTTCCACATCAAGCCCCGCAGCCGCGAGCAACGCATGGCCTTGGAACTGCTGATGGATGATTCCGTGCAGCTGGTGACACTGGTCGGGCAGGCCGGCACCGGCAAAACCCTGCTGGCCCTTGCCGCCGGCCTGGAAAAAACCCTCGTCCAGAAGCGCTATGACCGCATCCTGGTCACCCGCCCCATCATGCCCTTCGGCAAGGACATCGGGTACCTGCCGGGTCACAAGGAGGAGAAGCTCGCCAACTGGATGATGCCGATCTTCGACAACCTGACCTACCTCATGCTGAAGACCAGCACGAGCGAGCACAAGAACACCGTCCGGGACAAGATCGAGAAGCTCCAGCGTGACGAAATCATCGAGCTCGAGGCGCTCACCTACATCCGCGGCCGCTCCATCCCCCGCCAGTTTGTAATCGTGGACGAGGCCCAGAACCTGACCCCGCATGAGATCAAGACAATCGTCAGCCGCGCGGGGGAAGGCACCAAAATGATCCTCACCGGCGACCCCTACCAGATTGACAACCCGTACCTCGACGCGAGCAGCAACGGCCTTGCCTACGCGGTGGAGCGCATGAAAACCCAGTCCCTGCACGGCCATGTGACGCTCACCAAGAGTGAGCGCAGCACCCTGGCGGCGTTGGCGGCCAACCTCCTGTGAGCACCATGAACCACTCGACCCTGCAGAACTGCTTCACCACCCACCACGACCGGTTTATCCGGGAGTGGCAGGAGTTCCTGCGATTCCCCAGCGTCAGCACCAGCTCCGAGCGGAAGGCGGATTGCGCCCGGTGTGCCGACTGGCTCGCCGCGCATCTTGCGGCCATGGGGTTTACCACGCGCCTGATCCCCACCGATTCCCATCCGCTTGTCTTCGCCGAGCGGACCGGAAAGCCGGGCTTCCCCACCGTCCTGTTCTACGGGCATTATGATGTGCAGCCCGAGGACCCCGTGTCGCTCTGGAAAACACCCCCCTTCGAGCCTACCCTCATCAATGGTCGCATGGTTGCCCGCGGCGCACAGGACAACAAGGGCCAGCTCTTTGCAGCAATCAAGGCCATTGAGACCCTGATCCGGACCGATGCCCTGAACTGCACCCTGAAACTCCTGATCGAGGGTGACGAGGAAACCGGGGAGATGCCTATCATCAAGGTCCTGCACCGGGAAAAGGCCGCCCTCGCCGCGGATTACGTCATGGCCGCCGACACCAGCGCCGTCAGTTCCGGCGCGCCGACCATCACCATGGGCCTGCGGGGCATCGTCCACCTGACCGCCGTCCTGACCGGTCCCGACCACGACCTGCACTCCGGTGTGCACGGCGGACGCATCCCGAATCCGGCCAATGCGCTCTGCAAGATGATTGCGTCCCTGCACCACGCGGATGGACGAGTGGCGGTGGAAGGGTTCTATGACGGCGTTCAGGAACCCACGGCCGAGGAACGCAAGCTGGCCAACGCGCAACCGATTGACCCGGTGTGGTACAAGTCTGTCACGGGCCTTCTGCCCGTCGGGGGGGAACAGCAGTACACCCCCGTGGAACGGTCGGGATTCCGCCCGTGCATCGACCTGAACGGGATTCACTCGGGATATGGCGGCGCGGGCAGCAAAACCATTATTGCCGGGAAGGCCATGGCAAAGATTTCCGCGCGACTGGTGCCCGGCCAGAACCCGGAACGAATTCTGAAGCTGATTTCCGCGCACCTTGAGAAACAGATGCCGGCCGGGCTCACGCTCGCGTTCCCGGAACAGGGTGCCGGCGGGGCGGCCCTCCGTGTGGCCCTGGACTCGCCGGCGGTCGTGACCGCCCGCAAGGTGCTGGGCGAAATTTCATCCCTCCCCACGGCCTTCCTGTGGGAAGGGGCGTCGGTGCCGATCCTCTCGCATCTTCCCGCCATTGCCGGGGGCGATGTCCTGCTGGTTGGTTTCGGGAGCGAGGAGGACAACATCCATGCCCCGAATGAATCCTATTCAGTGGAGCAATTCAGGATGGGCTTCCTCTATACCGGGCTCTTCCTGCACAGGCTGGGGCAGCCGTAATGGATCCCGCGAGGGCCGAGCGGATTTACGAGCGCCAGGCCGATCTGCTGGTGGAAATCCTTGCCGGGTTACAGGCATCGGTCGGCGATGGCAGCCCCATGGACTCCCATATCTCGCGCTTTTATCACCAGCATCCTGAGTTCGGCGCGCGTGACCGCCGTCTGTTTTCCGGCACCGCTTTTTCGTATTTCCGGTGGAAGGGCTGGATTGATCGGATCGCCCCGACGACGAATGACGCCTGCATTTTCGCACACCTCCTGGAATCCAATGAGGTTAACCCCGCCATCCTGAAGCTGGCGGGCCGGTCCGGTTTACCCAACGCCTCATTGATTCCGATGGGGACGCTTTCCCCGCTCAAAAAGGCCGCCGAACTCCGCCGCATCACCGGAATGGAATTCTCACTCGCTCAACTGGTCCCCGACTGGATCATTCCCATGTTGGGGCCTGATCCTGGACGCCTGCTCGAGGCATTCCAGACCCCACCCCCGACCTGGCTGCGGATGCGGCCGGAGAATCGGGAGTCGGTCATGGCCGTCCTGCAGCAAAGCGGCGGCGAACCGATGGCACACCCCGCCATCCCGTCCGCTGTCTCCGTCCGGCGCGGCATCAACCTGCGTGCCCTGCCCCGCCCCATCCGGAACGGGATGGATATCCAGGACCTCGCCTCACAGGCAACCGGATTGGTCTGCGGCCCCCGGCCGGGGGAAACCTGGTGGGATGCGTGCTGCGGCTCGGGAGGCAAAACGCTGCACCTCGCGGCGCTGGGTGGCCCCTCCGTCTCCATTCTCGCCACCGATGTCCGCTCCACCATCCTGGATGAGCTCTGCCGCCGGATGAGCGAGGAGCGCCTGAAGGGCATTGCAACCGCGCAGTGGGATGGCGCCCGGCAACCGCCGCCCGAGGGCGCTTTCGACGGTATTCTCCTCGATGCCCCCTGTTCAGGAACTGGCACGTGGCACCGCAATCCCGACGCCCGCTGGCGCACCTCGGCGGAAACAATGGCAAAACTCATTACCCTGCAATCACAGCTGCTCCATGCCTGTGCCACCCGCCTGAAGGCCGGCGGGGTCCTGGTCTACGCGACCTGCTCGGTCACCCGGGCCGAGAATGAGGATAGGGTGACACAGTTCCTCGCCGAGTCGCCCGACTTCCAGTTGTCCCCCTTCGAAAACCCGCTGGACGGAACCCCCTGCCGCGGCCAGCTGCGGATCCAACCCTGGGAAGGCCCCTGCAACGGCATGTTCATGGCCAGGCTCACACGACAGCCTCAGCACCCATGAAAAATGACTGGAAACTTGTTCTCGCCATCAACTCATCCACCGGTGCCCTGCTGGGCGCCATCTTCCTGATCTGCCTGGGAAGCGAACTGTGGGGCCCATTCATCCCCAACTACATGAGGGACTTGCAGGCAGGCATCCTGCTCATCGCCGCCTATGGGACCCTGCGCGATTTCCTGGAGGCCGTGAACTACCTGCTGGGCGGCTGGATTGCCGGCCGGTTCAACACCCGCCGGGGCCTGCTGCTCTTCAACGCCACACCCCTGATCGGACTCCTGATCCTGCTGCTCTGGCACAGTCCCGTCGCCGTGTTCGTCTCGGTTCCGTTTGTTTTCGTGTGGGACTCGCTGGCGGGCCCGGCGCTCCTGACCGTGGTGGGTGACTCCCTGCCCCCGGATCGCCGGGCCATGGCCTTCTCGCTCCAGTCGCTCCTCCGCCGCCTGTCGCGGGTGGTGGCCTATGCCCTGAACGCCCTGCTGGTGATCGTCATGGGAACCACCCTGGGCATGCATGCGGCCTTCGGAATCAGCATCAGTGTGGTGGTCATCAGCCTGATCCTCCAGTTCCGCTACATGAAGACCGCCAGCCAGGATACCCATTCCATCATCCACCAACCCCTCTCCGTGCTGCGCGGGTTTGACCCCCAGCTCAAGCGCCTGCTGGCAGCCGACATCTTCGCCCGTCTGGCGGAGGGCATGCCCAGGGAACTGATCCCCGTATTCTGTGTCGCCCTCTTCGTTCAGGCGGCCGGGGTCGAGCCCGCCTCCGCCTGGGCCCTATTCGGAACCATGCTCATCGTCTCGCAGGTGACCAGTGCCATCACCTATCTCCCGATGGGGCAACTGGCGTCCAAGGCGGGTTTCGGCAAGCGACCCTATATCGGGTGGACCTTCTTCTTCTTTGCCTCCTTCCCGGTCATCCTGGCGGCAATGGGATTCCTCTGCCTCCGCGGGATCCTGCCCGCCGGGGTGGTGGCGTGGGCCATGGGGTTGGCCTTCATCGTCGCCGGACTGCGCGAGATAGGCGAACCCGCCCGCAAGGCCATGATCGTGGATCTTATTCCCCCGGACCATAAGACACAGGCGATCGGGATCTACTGGGCCGCCCGCAGCGTGACGGTCATGCTGGCCCCCATGGCAGGTGGACTGGTCTGGGTGGGCGTCAACACCCTTGCCGGCCACCCGGCCATCGACGCAACCGGCCCCGGCCCCCTCGTCATGCTCCTCATTGCCAGCCTCTGCGGCGCCGCCGGCGTAGCCTATTATTACACCCGCTTCGGGCTAGCCGGGAAGTGATGCAAGGGGAGTGCTGACTTCTGTCTTCCGCAAGTGCGTTGGCTTCAGTACAGTCTCGCCCATGTTTCAAAAGAAGGACAACGCCAAACACAATCCCTATGCGGTCTGGCACAGCCGCGAATACCGCCTGTTTTCGGCGGGCTGGCTGGCGCTGGTCATTGCCGGACAGATCGAAACCATTGCGGTCGGGATCCATGTGTATGCCAAAACAGCGGACCCCCTGGCCTTGGGGTGGGTCGGATTGGCTCGGGCCTTGCCGGTGATCCTCCTGTCAATTGCCGGGGGACAACTGGCCGACCGGTTCAATCGCCGGACAGTTATGATCCTGACCCAGATACTGGGGGTGATCTCCATAGGCGGGCTCGCGGCACTCGCCTATTTCGAGGCGGGCGTCGTCTGGTTCTATGTGTTCCTGCTCCTCGGCGCAATCAGCCAGGCTCTGGGCTCGCCGGCACGATCCGCGATCCTGCCGCAACTGGTTCCGATCTCCCTCTTCAGCAACGCCATGGCCTGGAACTCCAGCCTGTTCCAGGTCGGAACCATGATCGGCCCCGCACTCGGCGGACTCCTGCTGGGGGCCCATGACTACACGCCGCCCGCCTTCCTGCTCGCCCTGCTGCTGCGTCTGGGCAGCCTCACGGCCGTCTTCATGCTCCAGGTGAAGAACACGGCACAGCACATTGAGGATGTCTCCCTCCGCAGCGTACTGGCGGGAGTCCGGTTTGTTCGCGACAACAAGATCATCCTGGCCACCATTACCCTCGACCTGTTCGCCATTCTGCTGGGCGGTGCGGTGTATCTGCTCCCGCTGTACGCCAAGGATATCCTCCATGTAGGCGGGTTGGGCCTCGGGCTCCTGCGCACCGCCGAGGCGGTCGGGGCCATTGCCATGGCCATGATCATTACCCACCTTCCGCCGATCCGGCATGCCGGGCGGGCGATGCTCTGGGCAGTTGCCGGGTTCGGCATAACGACGGTAATATTCGGCCTGTCGCAGTGGTTCTGGCTGTCCATGCTTGCCATGGTCCTGATGGGCGCCTGTGACAATATCAGCGTCATTGTCCGTCACACCCTGGTTCAGGTCCTGACGCCCGACCACATGCGCGGGCGGGTTTCGGCGGTGAACAACATCTTCATTGTCTCCTCCAACGATCTCGGCGGGTTTGAATCCGGCGCCACCGCCCGGCTGTTCGGCGTCATGGCCTCGGGCTTCGGCTGGGCCGCGCCCGGGGTCGCCGCCCGCGTGGCAGGGGCGGTCGGGTCCGTGGTCTTCGGCGGCATCGGCGCAGTGGGTGCGGTGATCGGCTGCGCCAGGCGCTGGCCGGAGCTGTTGTCACTGGGCTCGCTGGCTGACATCAAGCCGGCGGATGAAGCGGTCGCCCTGGAGCAGGCGGCTGAAGAAGAGTCGTTGAAATAGCCCATGCTCTGCTATATCCTCCCGCCCATGAAAACGCCCCATACTGTCTTAAGAAAAGTGGTCCTGGCCGCCGTTGTATGCGGCCTGGCAGTATCCCTCCCGGAGTCCGGATTCGCCGGGCTCAAAAACCAGCGGGAATCCATCGTTAAAATCTATGCCACGGTCCAGCAGGAGGACTTCCTCCAGCCGTGGCAGGCCCGCGCTCTGATGAGGGGCAACGGATCCGGTTTCATCATCAAGGGCAAGCGGATCATGACCAACGCCCACGTGGTCTCCGACGCCCGGTTCCTGGAAGTCCAGCGCGAGGGCGATCCCAGGAAATACCCGGCACAGGTGGTCTTCATCGCCCATGATTGCGACCTGGCCATCCTGAAGGTCAAGGATGAGACTTTCTTTGCCAACACCCGGCCCATGGCCTTCGGGAATACCCTGCCCTCCCTGAATGATGCAGTCCTGGTTCTCGGCTACCCGATGGGGGGCGACCGGCTGTCGCTCACCAAGGGCGTGGTCTCCCGCATTGACTACAGTCTCTATTCCCACAGCACCGTGGACTCGCATCTTGTCATGCAGGTGGACGCCGCCATCAATCCCGGCAACAGCGGTGGCCCGGTGTTGTTCAACGACAAGGTGGTGGCCGTCGCCTTCCAGGGCATCATGGGCGCCCAGAACCTCGGGTACACCATTCCCCTGCCCGTCATCGAGCATTTCATGACGGACATCGAGGACGGCACCTATGACGGGTATCCGGAATTGGGCGTCGAGAGCCTGGAAAGCCGGAACCCCGCCCTGCGCGCCGACCTCGGGCTACCTGCCGGAATCAGCGGTATCGTGGTCGCCTATGTGGATCCCTTCGGCGCCGCGGCGGGACTCCTCAAGCCGCGGGATGTCCTCCTGTCCATCGACGGGAACAGCATCGCCGATGACGGGTCCGTCGGACTTGACGGCAACAGCGTTGAGTATTCGGAGTTCATTGAGCGCAAGCAATGCAACGAAAAGATATTTTTCACCGTCTGGCGCGACCGCAAGACCGAAGCTGTCATTGTGCCGCTGACCCGCAAGCCTGATCCCTTCATTTTCCGCCAGACCTACGACCGGCAGCCTGAGTATGTGGTTACGGGCGGCCTTGTGTTCTGCCCGCTCAGCCGGGGTTATCTGGCCACGCTGGGGAACGAACTCAACACGCCCGCCGCCCAGCGCCTGCTCTACACGTCCTCCTTTGCGAAGCTCGACAGCCTTTACAAGGGCAAGAAGCAGTTCGTGGTGCTGGCAGGCCGCCTGCCCCACCCCATCAACACATACTGCGCCAGCCATCTCAACCAGATCCTTGCCTCGGTCAATGGCCAGCCCATCCGGGAGCTGGCCGACCTGCCTGAGGCCCTCAAGAAGGACGCCGGCGGCTTTATCGTTTTCCGGTTCGAGGGAAATGATAATCCCCTGATCCTGGAGTCGGGACAGTTGCAGCAATCCGACCGGGAGATACTGGCGCAATACAACATCCCCACCCCCACCCACATCGAGAAACAGGAGATCAAACAGTGAGACTCATCCTCGCCACGATCGTCATCGCCGTGGGGCTTATCCTGCCCGCCCCGGCCCAATCCGTCGCCACACCCCTCCCGTGCGTGGTCGAAGTCCTGTCTCTTATACACATCTGACGCTGCCGACGAATAGAGAGG
>CAZMSS010000127.1:0-8403 GCA_964568965.1 uncultured Verrucomicrobiota bacterium
GGGTTGCTGCGGCCCACGGCGATATGCTTCACCGACTGCATGATCGGCCCGAAAACAAAGTGAGTCCTCAGGCTTTCCTTGACCACAAAGGCCACATCCTTGAACGGAAGGATCAGGGCGGGCAGGACAATGGTCTCCAGTGAGCCCATATGATTGCCGATAATCACCACCGGCCCGGATGTCCCGGCAAGATGGGTCAGCCCGGTGACCTCAACGCGGCCTCCGGAGGATTCGGCGACATGCAGGGATTTCCATGACCGGTTGGCGTAGGCCTCCATATCGAAATGGCCCTTGCGGATCATTTTCCGCGCCACAGCATACACCCACAGGATCCGGGCATGAAAACTGATGGCCCGGACCCAGTCCAGAAAGCCAAACCGCAGGGCATGTCGCTTCGCGGGTGACCGGTATTCAAGGTCCCTCGCCAACTGCCGTTTAAAGGCCATGGATTCTTCAATATTGTACATGGTCAACCGTCCGTCAATACTTCAGACTCCCTCAAGTGAGGGTGTTTAACTCATACTGTAGCACACACAATCCGTAAATCGCGGCGGTTTCGACCCGCAGCACCCGCGACCCGTAACTCACGGGAAGCGCACCCGCCTTGTGGGCCAGTTCAAATTCCCTAGGCGAAAAGTCCCCTTCCGGTCCGATCAGCAATCCGATGGACTTCGGCCGTCGCTCCCGAAACCCGGCCAGGCAGGTTTTCAGGGGACAGGCATTCGTCTCCAGTGACCCGACCAGAAGAACATCAACCGGCAGGGGCCTGGTCAGGACGGCCGCCAACGGCTCCACCGGCTCAACCTTCGGGATCCAGGCCGTCCGGCACTGTTTGGCTGCCTCCACGGCAATCCGCTGCCAGCGCCCGGTGCGTTTGTCGGCCCGTTCCTCCTCCAGTTTCACGACCCCGCGGTCGGTCATCACCGGCAGGATGGACCATACCCCGATTTCCGTCGCCTTCTGGATAATCCAGTCCATCTTCTGGGCCTTGGGAACCGCCTGGATCAGGGTGAGGAGGACGCCGTCGCCTGCAAGGTGCTGGCGGTCAAGAATCCGGACCGAGACGCCCTGACTTGAAATTTCGACAATTTCGGCATCCGCCGATCCCCCTTGCCCGTTGGAGACAACAAGGCGGGCTCCCACCCCGACGCGAAGCACATCGGTCAGGTGATGAGCGTCATCACGACTGAGCCACACCACCGGGTTCTGCCACTCGGCGGGATCCACAAAACAACGCGGGGTCATCCTTCTGCTTTAGCCTCGGCCAGGTCTTTTTTGGCTTTGAAAAACGCATTTGCCCGGTCCTGAACTTTCAGCCCCAGCGGAAAATTCCCGGACTCGCAGGCATCACTGAAATCCTTGAGGGCTTTCTTTTGTTTGGAGTTCAGGCGAACGGGCACCTCGACCACGACCCGGACATGCAGATCGCCATGCCCGCGCCCGTCCACGCTGGGAGCACCCTTGCCGCGCATCCGGAAAATGTGACCCGTTTCGGTTCCGGGCTCCACCTTCAGCGTTGCGAACCCCTCGAGCGTGGGGACGCTGATCTCGCCCCCCATCGCGGCAATGTGCATGGGAACAGGAATTTCACACAGAAGCTCATTGCCCTCGCGCTGAAACAGGTCGTGCGGCCGGACGTGCAGGATCACGTACAGATCGCCGGCCGGCCCGCCGCGCACGCCACCCTCGCCGCGCCCGGCCAGACGCAGGCGCGAACCGGTCTCCACCCCGGGCGGAATCCGCAGGGTCAGCCGTTTCCGGGTCTTCTGGCGACCCGCTCCCTTGCACTCGCGGCAGGGCTTGGTGATCAGTTTTCCGCTTCCGCTGCAGACCGGACAGGTCTGGCGGACCTGGAAAAACCCGCTGGCGGAAATCACAGCGCCACGGCCGCCGCAATGCCGGCAGGTTTCCTCTGTACTGCCGGGTTCGCTCCCCATGCCCTTGCACGCGGCGCATTGCTCGGTGACCGGCAGGGTGATCTCCCGCTGGACGCCGAAGATGGCCTCCTCGAAATCAATCTCCAGGTCGAACCGGAGATCGGCACCCTGCTGGGGACCGGTCCGGGAGGTCCGTCGCCCCCCTCCGAAAAGGTCCTCAAACACACCGCCTCCATCACCGAAAAGGCTGCCGAACAGATCCTGCAAATCGTTGACATGCGTGAAATCGCGCGAGAAATCAAAGCCGCCGGGCCCGAACTGCGACTTCATGCCCTCATGACCGTACTGGTCGTAGAGGCGGCGCTTCTCCGGATCGCTCAGCACCTCATAGGCTTCGCTGACCTCCTTGAACTTCGCCTCCGATGCCTTGTCGCCCTGATTGCGGTCAGGGTGATATTGCATCGCCATACGCCGGTAGGCTTTTTTTATCTCATCCGGCGAAGCCGTCTTAGCGGCACCCAGCACTTCGTAATAATCACGTTTAGCCATCTCGCGCCAATCCTCACATCATACTGAACATTGCTTGAGCCGCCAGACCAGCCTGTAACCGGAAATGAACGGCGATAAAGAGGGGAAAATGCCCTGGCGAACTACCTCGGAGGGACCGGCACACCAGACTGCTGCGCCACCGTTCGGTTGAGGTCCTCCTTCAAATACGCCAGCACATCCTTGAACTTCACGATGTTGTCCGGCGCCGCCTCAATCAGGTTCTCGTGGGCGGCAATCATGGTTTCGGTCATCTGTTTTTTGTCACCATTGACATGAAGGAGTTGCCCCATGGCCGGCATCTCGACCACGGACTGTGCCGCGGTTTCAATCTTGACCAGATGTCCCAGTCCCAGCATCTTGACGAGGAACAGGTTCTTCTCGCTCAAGTTGCGCAGGATCACTTCGCCATCGGTTTTTTTCAAGGTCGTGGCCATCCCCGCCAGTATTCCCATAAAGGTACTGTCCATTCCCACGCAGTCCTGCATCTCGACGATGAACCGCCGGACGCCACGTTCAACCGCCACCACGCCGAACTGCTTGAAGGAAGGACCGATTTTGAATGTTGCGCGCCCGTGAACCCGGACAAAGGCGTCCTTATTCAGAATTGCGACTTCTATTCTATCGGCCGATGTTTCCATAGAAAATCCGTTTTGATTTGCACCAAGCTAGCACCCGGCGCCCCCGCTGTCAACGGGCTGGGGCGATGACCATCACGATTTCCCCCTTGACGGTCCGCCCCTGGAAAACCCGGCTGATCTCGGCCGGAGTGCCCCAAACGGTCTCCTCGAACTTTTTTGTCAATTCCCGCCCCAGGAAAAGGTCGCGTTCCCCCAGGCACGCGTGAATCTCATCCAATACCTTGACCAGCCGGTAGGGAGACTCAAAAAACACGATCGGGGCCGGACATTCCGCGAATTGCAGGAGGAATTTGCGCAAAGCGCCGCTTTTCCGGGGGGAAAACCCGGCAAAGACAAAGCCCGTGCCGTTAAACCCGCTCAAGGCAACCGCGGCGGTCACGGAGGACGGCCCGGGGATACACGTAACCGGGATTTTGGCCTTGCGGCAGGCGGCAACCATGCGGGAGCCGGGGTCTGACACGCCGGGCATCCCCGCATCACTCACCAGGGCAAGGGATTCCCCGCGGCGCAGCCTGTCCAGCACTCCCTCCACGCGGGAGGCCTCATTGAACTTGTGGCAACTCACGGTTGGAGTACTGAGGTTGAACCGGTCCAGAAGGATCCGGGTCCGCCGCGTATCCTCCGTCAGGATCGCATTCACGCCCTTCAGCGTTTCAATCGCCCGCGGCGAAAGATCCTCCAAATTTCCAATCGGCGTTCCCACCACATACAATCCGGGTGTCATAATATTTCCTCAGAACAGACTTGTCGTATTCAGCCCGTGCGCCCTACAATGGCCCCCATTTCTAAGGGATTCAGGATCGAATGCAATGAGAATCTGTGTGGATATCCAGTCAGCGGTCGCGCAAAGGGCCGGAGTGGGGCGTTATACGAGGCATCTCGTCGAACACCTCGGCGCCAGCGCGTCGCCGGGCGATGACCTGCGCCTGTTCTTTTTTGACTTCCACCGGCGTGGACTGGACTTCGCCTGCCCCCATGCCACCCTCCGGCCTGTGCGCTTAATCCCCGGTGCCATCGTGCAGCAATCATGGAAGCGGTTTCATACGCCCCCGTTCAACTGGTTCGCGGGAAAAGCCGACCTGTACCACTTCCCGAACTTCACCATCCCCCCCCTCTCCTGCGGAAAATCGGTCGTCACCATCCACGACATGAGTTTCGTGCGTTATCCCGAATTCGCGGAGACCCGGAATCTGGCCTACCTGCAATCCGTCATCCATGATACCGCCCGCCGCGCCGATGCCATCATCACGGTTTCACAATTCAGTAAGAAGGAGATCGAGGAAACCCTCGGAATCCCCCCGGACAGGGTTTTCGCCATTCCCCTCGCCGTCTCACCCGGCCTGAAGCGGCCGCCGCGCGACAGCATCGACGCCCTCCGCCGGCAATTGAAGCTGGACCGCCCCTACCTCCTCAGCGTCGGCACCCTGGAGCCCCGGAAAAACATTCCCTTCATGATCGAGGTCTTCGAGCAGCTCGACGGGTTTGATGGTGATCTGGTCCTGGCCGGGATGCCCGGCTGGCAGGTGGAACCCATCCTCGCCCGCATGCGGAACTCACCGAAGCGGAATCGCATCCGGCACCTGAACTTTGTCCCCGACGGCCAGCTGCCCGCCCTCTACGCCGGCGCCGAATTATTCCTCATCACCTCATTCTACGAGGGATTCGGTTTCCCGCCCCTGGAGGCCATGGCCTGCGGCACTCCCGTGGTGTCCTCGACCGGCGGCTCCCTCCCCGAGATACTCGGCGAGTCCGCCGTGAGCCTCCGTGACTTTGACGCCCAGACCTGGGCCACCACCATCAGCGCCCTGTTGGGCGACCAGACCCGGCGGAACCAACTGGGCGCACGGGGCCCCGCCCAGGCCGCGGGATATTCCTGGGCCACCACAGCACGGCAAACATGGGACGTCTACCGGAAGGTCATGTCATGAAAATCGCCCTCGACGCCCGTTGGATCTTCACTGAAATCTCCGGTATCGGGGCCCACACCCGCGACCTGATCCGCCACATGGCCCGCGAGGACCACACCAACACCTATGTGCTGATCTTCTCCGACCGCACCCTCGCCGAGCGAACCTGGCGCGAGGCGGAACTGGGCGACAAGCCGAACTTCCGGCCCGACATTGTGCCTTGGAGCATCTTTTCCCCGCGCAGCCAGCTGATGCTGCCTTCCCGCCTGGCGCGGCAGGGAATTGATGTGTACCACTCCACGAACTATATGATTCCCCTCGCAGCCTTCCCCAAGGGGCGCATGGGCCGGGTGAAATGCGTCACCACCATCCACGATCTGATTCCCCTGCTCTTCCCCTCCGCCACCCCGCGCGCCATGAAGACACGGCTGTTCCCCGTCTATCGCCGGCTGATGCTGGAAATCGGGGCCAGGGCGGACCGCATCATCGCCGTGAGCAATGCGTCCCGGCAGGATATCCTCTCGCATCTCAACATTCCCGCCGAGCGCCATGATGCCGTGCGCGTCATCTATAACGGCGTCTCCTCCGCCTTTCGCCCGCCGGAATCGCCGGCAGGCAAAACGGACGATCCGGCCCGCCCCCGCACCCTGCTGTATGTCGGCCGCAGCGATCCCTACAAAAATTTAATTGTCCTGGTCGAGTCGTTGGCTCTGGCCCGCCAGTCGGTCCCCTTCCCGCTCCGGCTCAAGATAATCGGGCCACCCGACCCGCGCTACCCGGAAGGCGGGCAGCGGGTAGAGGCGCTCGGACTGAAGGACTCTGTATCCTGGGTTGGCTACCAGTCCAGCGAAGCCCTGGTCCGGGCCTACCAGGAAGCCGATGCCGTCGTCCTGCCCTCGCGTTATGAGGGATTCGGGTTCCCCGTCGTGGAAGGCATGGCGTGCGGCACCCCGGTCATCTGCAGCGACATCCCCGTCCTCCGCGAGATCGGCGGCGAAGCGGCCTGCTACGCCACGCTCGACAGCGCCCCCGCACTGGCCGACAGCATCCGCTGCGTCCTGACCACCCCTGAACTGCGGGGGCGGATGATTCCGCTCGGGTATGAACAGGCCCGCCAGTTCACCTGGACCGAAGCGGCGCGCCAGACGATCGCCCTTTACCGGGAATTGGCGGAAACCAGGCCGGGGGAATCAGCATGACATCCGCGTATTCATTCCCTCCCTCCTGGAAAACCCTGAAGGTTGTGCTCTGCCACGACTGGCTCACCGGCATGCGCGGCGGCGAGCGGGTTTTGGAACTGCTCTGTGAAGCCTTCCCCGAGGCTCCCGTCTTCACGCTCATCCACAACCCGAAGGCCGTTTCGGACACGATCAATCGGCACCGGATCCACACCTCCTGGCTCCAGGCCATTCCCGGCATTGAGCGGCGCTACCGCAATTTCCTGCCCTTCTTCCCCGGCGCCATCGAACGGTTCAAGGTGCCCGAGGCGGACATCATCATCAGCACCAGCCATTGCGTAGCCAAGGGCCTGAAGCCGCGCCCCGGCATGCCCCATCTGTGTTACTGCTTCACGCCCATGCGCTATGCCTGGCTGTTCCTCGATGAGTACCTGGGGGCGAACCCGCTCAAGAAGGCCGTCGCCCGCCCGCTGCTGGCCTGGTTGCGCCGCTGGGATGACAGGGCTTCGGAACGGGTGACCCGTTTTGTCGGGATCAGCCGCCACGTCCAGGCCCGCATCAACACGTTCTACCGCCGTGACGCCGACATCGTCTACCCGCCCGTCGATCTCGGGCGGTGGACTCCCGACTTTCAGCCGGCGGGTGATTTCGACCTGATCGCCTCGGCGCTGGTTCCCTACAAGAAAATCGACATCGCCGTGGCGGCCTACACCCGCAGCGGGCGGCGGTTGAAGATTGTCGGAACGGGAACGGAATATGCCGCCCTCAAGTCGGTGGCCGGCGCCAATATCGAATTTCTGGGCTGGCAATCCGATGCCGACCTCCTCGCGTTATACCGCCGGTGCCGGCTGCTGGTCTTCCCCGGCGAGGAAGACTTCGGCATTGTCCCGCTGGAGGCCCAGGCCTGCGGACGCCCCGTGGTGGCGTATGGCCGGGGCGGCGCCCTGGAAACGGTGAAGAACGGGGTGTCCGGCCTTTTCTTCGGCGAGCAGACTCCTGAGTCCCTGCAGGCCGCGGTCGCCAACTGCGCCGCCCGCACCTGGGATCCCGCCGCCATCCGGGCCCATGCCGAAACCTTCAGCATCCAAGCCTTCATCAACGGGCTGGCCGCCTCGCTCGAGAAGGCGCTCGCGGCAACAACACCCGCACCACGCGCATGACCACGGACAAGCCCAACATGATCCGCTTCCCGCCCCCGCGCTCGGCCACGCGGGGAAGGCTGAAAATCGAAACCGACTGTTTTGTGGCGTTGGACTTTGAAACGGCCGACTACGGCCAGGACAGTGCCTGCTCGATCGCCCTCATCCGCGTGGAGAACCACGCCATCGTCCACCGCGAACACCGGTTGATCCGGACCCCGCGCCAGGGGTTCACCTTCAGCTACCTGCACGGCATCACCTGGCAGCAGGTGGCCCGCGAACCCGCCTTCCCGGAACTCTGGCCGCAGATCATGCCGCTGCTCGAGGGGGCCCGCTTCATCGCGGCCCACAATGCAAGCTTTGACGCCAACGTCATGCGGGCCTGTTGCGCGGCCGCCGCCCTGCCGCCGCCGCAGCCGCCCTATCTCTGCACCGTCAAGCTGGCCCGGCGAACCTGGAATATCCGCCCGACCAAGTTACCCGATGTCTGCCAGCACCTGGGCTTGACCCTCAAGCACCACGATGCCCTTTCCGATGCCGAGGCCTGCGCCAATATCGTCCTGGCCGCCATCCGGGAAGGCGCGTTGTAGGCGAACAGGGGGCTTCAAGGGGTCCAGAGGCGCCGGGGGATGGCTTCAGTAATCCCTGAAGACAAACGGCAGAACCAGCAGGGCAATCCCGATCATGACCATCCACAAGGTTGAGGAGACAACGTAAGGGAACAGGCAAAGTCCGGCCCCGCACACCATGGCCACCCAGTTCGCCTGCTTTTTCCCATACACAAAATAGGCCAGCCCGAAAACCCCGAAGAAGAAACTTAAGATCAGGGATGTCGTGTTCATAATGGCACGATGATCGAGACGCGTGTTCCCTGGCCGAACCCGCTGGCCACATTGAGCGAGCCCCCGATATAGGCGAACCGTTCCCGCAGGTGGAACAGGCCGAATCCGCCGGAATGATCCCGGGAGAGGGATTCACCCGGCGAAAACCCCGCGCCGGAATCAACCACCATGAGCCGGAGTGATCCCGCATCCGGCTGATCCAGAATCACGGATGCTCTTTTGACACCAGCGTGCTTGACGACATTGAACAGCAACTCCCGCACGGCTTGAAAC